>CAYSXD010000028.1:0-15843 GCA_964434925.1 uncultured Spirochaetaceae bacterium | reverse complement strand
ATTTTTTAAAAAAATATAAGATTACTCCGGGGAAAACAATTATCGGTTCATGTATTAAAAACGGGGAAGGGGTTTATATAAAAAATTCAGAAGGGAATGAATTCCTTGTTTCCAACAGCTCAAAGGGCAGCCCCCAGTATATTCACTCGATGGTTGTGATTCCTCTTGTTATTACCAGAAGAGTGCTTGGAGCAATTGCCCTTGTAAAAACAAATTCTATGGAAGAGTTTACCGACGTTGATTATGCAAATATGAAGACCTTCGGAGATTACGCGGCTCTTACTATTGATAACCTTTACAATTTTACCGAAGCGGTTCAGAAAACAGAGATGGAGCGGGAATTGAAAATAGCGGCTAATATTCAGAATAAACTGCTCCCCGAAAAATTACCTGATATTGCTCATTACTCCATAGGCGCTGCTTCAAAGGCGGCAGAAATGGTGAGCAGCGATTACTATGATATATTTAAGCTTTCCGGTCAGAGAACTGCTGTTATCCTGTGCGATGTGGTTGGTAAAGGTATTCCCGCCGCACTTCTGATGGTTATGATACGAACCATGATCAGATTGGTAGCTCCCTCCGCAAAGGATTCGGATCATTTATTAAGAATTATTAATAAAGGTCTTCGAAAAAAGATAGGTATCGACCAGTATGCCACTATGGGAGTTCTTTTTATAGATGAAAAAACCAGAAGTATTTCATATTCGAATGCGGCTCACGTTCCGCTTATCTACTATGAACACCTGTCACAGAAATTTACTCAGATTGATACTCCCGGACTGCCAATTGGTGTAGAGCCTGACGAGCACTATGCAAAGGAAATTTTAACACCTTCTCATGGGGATCTGCTTATTCTTTATACAGACGGAATAATTGAGGCCCGAAGCGAGAGTGGAAAAACATATTCTTTAAATCGACTGAAATCTGTTATAACCCATTCGTTATCTCTTTCCTCCGGGCAAATTACTGATGCAGTATTTCAGGATATAAAGAAGTTTAGAGGTACTTCCAAACCGGTAGATGATCAGACGATCCTCATTCTAAAACAGACCTAATAGTTTGCAACAACCGGTTCTGCATCAAACCAGTCGGAGGGGAAACCTTCATCTTCAATAGTCTTTTCCCACCAGGTATTACTGGTTGTCAGAGTGGTAACGAAGCTTTTTACATCTTCACGAACGAGGTTTCGGGTAGTAAGTGAATGCATCATGGAAAGTCCAATGGCTATACCCATCAGTGCCGCTGCTGGTATGAGCAAGTAGTGCCGGTATGGGAAAGAGTGACCGGTAACCGGTTGTTCATTTGTGTTTTGGGAAGCATCGAAATGAATGGGCGTCTCATCTATTTCTTCATTCAGGGCTTTTTCTATATCATTTTTGAAATGCTGCATTCGTACAATTATTGATAATTCTTCCGGGTCCATTTTCCCGGTAAGTGTATCCGGTAATGGTTTCTCTGAGTCCAGATATTCCTGGGCCAGGTTAATATTTTTTTTCATATTAAACAACCTCCATCATTTTTAGAATACGTACCGCGTGCATTCTGGCCCTGTGTAATCGTGATTTAATAGTCCCGACAGGTTTATTAAAGATTTCCGCGATTGTTTCAAGGCTGAGATGCTCCACATCCTTAAGAATAATCAGTGACCTTTCAATTTCAGGCAGTTGAAAGAGAGTTTCGGTTATACCGGTGGAAATATCTTTTTTGAGAAGAATTTCATCCGGTGTTTCCTGATATCGCACACTTTTAAGAGTCATTGTTTTTTTTAAAATTCTCTTATGCTTTTCTTTCTTTCTGATATAATCAATTGCTCTGTTTCTGCAGAGTCTGTACAAATACGTTGTATATGAAGATCTGAAGGAAAAAGACGGAAGGTTCAGATACAGTGCCAATGCAATTTCCTGTTCCACATCTTCCATATCTTCCCTTGAGCCGTTCAGAATAGAATAAATAATCCTTCGGAGTGAGTTTCTGTGACGGTTAAGGAGGCAGTTGAAAACTGCCTCCCCGTGAGTTGCCTGAAATTGTTTAATGCACAATTCATCACTCAGTTCTGTGTACATGCTGTACACACTACTACTTTCCGTGAGTATTACCAACCTTGCCGTATGAATTATTGCGGGTAACAGGCGGTTGAGGTGCATTTCGGTTTTGAACCCTATTCTCCCGGTTGATTCTTTTTCGTGCCCGGAGCATTTTTTCCCAGGCATTTTCTCCCATAATTTTCCGTATTTGTACCCTGGCTTCAATGGCTGCTACTTCAGATTGAAGTCTGTATTTAAGTGATTCTTCGAGAAGTTTTTTTACCTTAACCATATCGGGATTTTTATCATACAGCATTTTTTCCAATTGAGCTTTAAAGATATTCATCTCAAGAGCAGCCTCTTTGATTTGGTTCCTTGAAGTTGATTGAATATTCAGTATTCGGGTAATCTGATCAGCCTTTATTCCCAGTTTATTCAGAAATGATTCAGTGTAAAGGTCCTGGGCTGATATCCAGGTTACTGATGCCAGAAATAAGAGTAAAGCAGCAAACGTTTTCTTCATACTATTTCCTCCGTTAGTAAAGATTATAATAGGTTAGTCGCGGGAAGTTGTAAAAAGTTCCCTAAAAAAGTTAAATTTACTTGCACCGGGTTAAGGTCGGGTGTCATAATAACGTATGGTTCTTCAACTGTTTAAAATTCTGGTAAATCAAGTGGGGATTATTGCTATTCTTGCAATTGTTATTTCACAATCAAGGATAGCTCGTAAAATTCTCGCCAAAAAAAGACGGCGAATAAGGGAACAGATACTTCTTATTTCCTTTTTCAGTGCATTTGGCATTGCCAGTACGTATATGGGAGTTCCTGTTCACGGGGCAATTGCAAATTCAAGGGTTGTCGGTGTATTTGTTGCCGGTTTAATCGGTGGGCCCCTCATAGGTTTATTGTCAGGACTAATAGCCGGATTTCACCGCTGGGTAATTGACATTGGAGGGTTCACCGCTGTTGCCTGTATGCTTTCAACCATTTTGGAAGGGCTTCTTGGAGGGCTTCTGAAGCAGAAAATGCAGAAAGCAAAAGAAAAATGGATATTTGCAATGGTGGCCGGAGCAGCGGCTGAAATGATGCAGATGATGATTATTCTTCTGATTGTAAGACCGTTTAATGAATCACTGGAACTGGTATCTATTATAGCAATGCCCATGATACTGGCAAATTCAATCGGCATTGGAATTTTTATTGCAATTATCGAAGGCGTAAAAAAAGAGTTTGACCGTATCGCGGCAAACCAGGCTGAGACAGTATTATCAATAGCCAGTAAAACACTTCAGTATTTTAGAAAGGGGTATAATCAGGATACGGCTCTGGCAACAGCACACATTGTTCTTGAGAATACAGATCTGGACGCGGTAGCTTTCACCGACAGGGAGAAGATTCTTGCTCATGTCGGATCAGGATCCGATCATCATAAAAGCGGTCTCCCGTTTCAGTCGGATATATGCAGAAGGGTGATAAAACAGAAAAAAATACTTATAGCTGAAACAAAGAACCAGATAAACTGCAGTGAGATGGAATGTAAACTGCGCTCTGCTGTTCTGGTTCCTCTTTTTCAGGGGGAGGAAGTAACCGGTGCCTTAAAACTGTACCGGACAGAGAGTAATGCTATACGGCCGGTAGACAGAAAAATTGCAGAAGGTCTCGGATCATTATTTTCAACCCAGATAGAATTGAGTACTATCGAAGAGCAGATGAAGCTGGTTGATCAGGCGGAATTAAAAGCTCTGCAGTCACAGATAAACCCGCATTTCTTATTTAACGCGCTTAATACTATAGGCTCTCTTATTAGAACCAATCCGGATAAAGCCCGTGAGCTGCTCCAGCATCTGAGTCTTTTTTTCAGAAACAGTTTTCAGGTAGATAAAGAGGAAGTAAGTATACATAAAGAAATAGAACATATCCGGTCGTATCTGGAAATTGAAAAAGCCCGTTTTGGAGAAAAGCTTCATGTTGATTTTTCTGTACCAGCGGCAATTAACTGCTCTGTCCCGCCGTTTCTGCTGCAGCCAATAGTTGAAAACGCCGTGAAACATGGAATTATGGTTCGCAGAAACGGCGGTAAAATTAAAATTACTGCCAAATCCGACCGTAAAGGGACAGCAATAACGGTAAAGGATAATGGTGTCGGCATTGAAAAAGGGCGGATAGAATGGCTTCTCAGTGATGACGGATCGGTAAACAGCGCATTAAAAAACATTAACAAGCGGCTGGCACTTAAATACGGAGAAAATTCGGGTCTTTACATTACAAGTAAGCGGGGTTCCGGAACTGCCGTCACCGTTCGTATACCCTAAATAGGAGAAATGTGTGATACGAGCTTTAATTATTGATGATGAGAAACCTTCCCGCAATGAGCTGAAATTTCTTCTATCCGATATTGAGAACATTGAGCTTATTGGTGAAGCGGAGGATGGAGTTGAAGCATTAAAGATCATTACCCGGTATGAACCTGATTTGCTTTTCCTGGATATCCAGATGCCTGAAATGTCCGGTATTGAGCTTGCGGAAAGTATCGAAAAAATGGCAAACAAACCCCGTATTATATTTACCACTGCCTATAACAGCTTTGCTGTGCAGGCTTTTGATGTAGGAGCTCATGATTATATTTTAAAACCGTATGAGAAGGATCGACTTGCTAAAAGCATTGATCGATTGGAAGAAGATACAGTCGGCCAGGATGAAGATGTTTCGGGCCGGATATTAAAATTTCTCGGAAACTATGCAGCAGCTGATCAATCTGATAACCACCTTCAGCGAATAGCTGTTATTCACGGTGATACGTATCATCCTTTAAAACCGGAGGATATTGTTGCCGTTATTGCATCAGGAAAAAAAACACGCTTAATAACGGAAGAAATGGAATACGAGGACCACCGGACAATAAGTTATTTTGAAGAACTACTAAGACATTACTTTTTTTTCAGGTGCCATCGAAGCTATCTTATAAATTTGAACTGTATTGATAAAATAGGATTATGGTTTAACAATACGTACCAGCTTTCCATGAAAAATTTAGCAGAACGTGTTCCTGTTTCCCGAAGCAGAGTGCAGGAATTCCGGAGACTGATGTCTATTGAATAGCAGAATATGCTGTTCATACCCGTATTTATGCATTTCGTACTCTTTGCCCTGCCCGACCCAACTAATTCCTTTAAACTGGTTCAAATTATATTTGGAGGTAGTTATATGACGACTATTATTGTAGTTTTGGGAATTGTTGTCTACATCGTTCTGTATGGAACCTACGGGAAGAAACTGGAACGAGATGTTGTAAAAGCGGACAACAATCTTAAAACCCCTTCCGCGCGGATGTATGACGGTGTCGATTATATTCCGGCAAAACCAGCGGTTCTGTTCGGGCATCATTTTGCATCTATTGCAGGAGCTGCTCCTATTATTGGTCCCGTGCTTGCTATGGCATGGGGATGGGTTCCCGCTCTTTTGTGGATCTGGTTCGGGAACATCTTTATTGGCGCGGTACATGATTATCTGTCACTCATGGCTTCTGTCAGGTATGACGGGAAATCAATTCAGTTTGTAGCCTCGGACCTTATTACAAAAAGAACCGGGACCCTCTTCTATTGGCTGGTTTTCTTTCTCCTGATCCTTGTTATTGCCGCTTTTGGCGCAGTTCTTGGCGGTATGTTTGTTGGCACTCCTGAGATTCCTTCCGCCTACATACTTAAGATTGTCGCGGCACTAATACTTGGTGTTCTGATATACCGGGTTAAAATTAACTTTACTCTGGCAACAATTATTGGTGTCATTATGCTCGGTCTTGCAATCTGGGGCGGTTCTGTTCTTCCTATTGTTGCATCAAAAAATACCTGGTATGTGATAATGTTTTTCTACATTATTATAGCTTCGGCTATTCCCGTTAATGTACTGCTGCAGCCGAGGGATTATCTTAACTCATGGCTTCTCTATTTCGGTCTTGCTATTGGAGCAATTGCGGCAGTATTCAGTTTTCACGGATTTACCGCACCGGCATTTACTTCCTTTGCTCCAATTCTTTCAGGAGGGAAACCAACTCCTTTCTTTCCTGCAATTGTTCTTATTATTGCCTGTGGGTCTCTTTCAGGCTTTCATGCTCTCGTCGGTTCCGGTACAACTTCCAAACAACTCCAAAAGGAAAGTGACGGTTTGACTATCGGGTATGGCGCAATGTTAACGGAAGGTTTTCTTTCAACTATCGTTGTTGTTGCTGTTGCCGGGTTTGGTCTGAGCCTTATGGTAGGAAAGGGTATGGATATTAATGCATCCAACTGGGCTGCCAAATATACCGGCTCCATGATGAAGAGTTATCCTAAAGCAGCAATGTTTACCCATTCCTATGCGGTAATGGTTGCTTCTACCTGGCTTAAGTTTATTCCTACAAAGATTGTACAGATAATTGCCGGTATGTGGGTTGCATCTTTTGCCATGACGACTCTTGATACAACAAACCGCCTCGGCCGTTATACTTTCGCAGAAATTATGCTTCCTCTTAAAGATAAACATGCAGGCGCGTATAATTTCTTTACCAACAGATGGATTGCCTCTGTAATACCGGCTTTCATCGGTATCTATCTTGCATGGAGTGGTAATTTCACTATTCTCTGGCCTTCCTTCGGTACGGCAAATCAGCTTATTGCCTCTATCGCACTGCTTACCGGCGCATCCTGGATTAAAAAACGTCAGAAATCAACAAGCCGGTTTGCAATAATTCCCGCATATCTGCTGTGGGTTACGGTAGTAGCCGCAATACTATGGTTTGTTACTGTTGTTCTTCCCGGAACAATAAAAGCCAATCCTGTTACAGGCATTACTGTTCTTGTTATTGAAGTTGTAATGCTTGTTATGAGTGTTGTATTTATCATTGACTTTGTTAAACATAAAGACGACGTTATCGCGTAAAGATTTTACATCCATTCGGAGGTTTGGTTATGAAAAATAATCTGCTGATGCAGATCAAAGGCTTTATCTCCGGAATGGATTATGTCAATCGGGAGAAGGCTGCGAGTATCACACTCTGGGAAGAGAAAGAGCTTGTGAATATATTCAGCCTTCTTCTGATGGGCTCATTTTCAGGGATACCGGCTCCACCGGCGTTTATTGGTGCGGAGCTGCTCCCCCTCCTGTCTCACGAATTAAAAATATTAAATGAGCGTGCTGAGAACTCCTTTGATACCCTTGCTGAAATGACGGGAATACTTGATATTGATTGAGGAATTATGAAAACTGTATTTTTTACCGGTAAAGGCGGTGTAGGGAAGTCGACGCTCTCCGCGGCAGCCGCCTGGCAGCTCGCGAAGCAGGGATATAAAGTACTCGCTGTCTCATTTGATCCGGCCCATAACCTGGGCGATATTTTTGAAACAAATTTAAATTATAAAAAGAAAAAATTTACAAAAAACCTCTACCTTCAGGAAACTAATCTGGAGAAGGCTGCTGATGAATATGTTAAAACGAATATAAATTTGATGAAGGAGATCTACGGATACCTTAAGACATTTAATATGGATAAATATTTTGGTATTCTGAAGTATTCGCCAGGTATCGAAGAATATGCGGCTCTTACAGCACTGGAAAAAATACTGGTTAACGATAAAGATACCTTTGACTATATTATCTTTGATACTCCGCCGACGGGGCTTACTCTGCATATTCTTGCTCTTCCGAGCGTTACTCTTGCGTGGCTTGAGCGGTTAATTAAAATACGGCAGGAAATTCTTTCAAAACGTTATACAATACACAATATTCAAGGTAAATATGCACCGGAAGGAGTGACCCTTGTTTACGATGAAAAGGATGATCGTGTTATACAAAAACTGTATGAACTTCAGCGTCGCTACGCTGGTGTAGAAGCGTTCCTTCAGGGGAGTAATAATACGGTTGCTGTTGTTTTTAATCCTGATTTCCTCTCTCTCAAAGAATCTGAGAGACTTATAGCAGGTTTAAATGAGCTTAAACTTCCCGTACAGAGATGTTTTAACAATAAAGTGACATCTGAAAACAGTGAAATTGGGAAATCAGTTGAAGAGGCGTTGCGCAGGAACCATCCTTCAATTACAATACGGCAGGTTCCTTATGATGCTGCGAGAATGCATGAGGGATATAAACTTTCAGAAAATATAGCAGACGCTTTTTTATAAAGGAGAATGGAGATGTTCCAGAATATGCAGGTAACGTCACAACCTATTTTTTATCTTTTCATTGCCGCATCCATATTACTGTCCTTAGGTTATGCCTGGGGTAAGCGAAGGAATACCCGGATACATCTTTCGACATTTAATGCAATTATTGATTTTTTAAAACCGAAAGACCAGTCCTTTACAACTATTGGCGGTTTAACGGGATATCATGCAAATATTATTCCGAAAAAAAACAAGGTCATCCGAAGAGTAGATCTGACACTGACTTTACTTCCCAGACAATCATGGCTGTACCTCCCGTTCAGTCTGCTCATTACTAAATCCGATCGTCTGTATACGACGATGCTTTTTGGCAGGAAAATAAAACCATCTTTTGGTGAAGGTCATCTGGTAGAAAAGAAATTCAGTAAAACCGGTATAGGAGCAATTGACAGCACTGAAAGTTTCTCAGCTGAGACTATTCAGTGGGGTGGAAGAGAGTTTATCCTTTACTCAAAGGACAGGGATGTTCACACTGCTTTCTCAGAGCTTATTAAAACACTGAAAGATCCGGTTAGTATAAAACCTATTGCTCTTATACCGGGTGAACGGAAAGCATACTTTTTTATGGTACCGAAGTATGGTACCGTTACACCTGTTTTTGGCATACTGTATGACTGGGTCATTAAAACGGTTGATTTACCCGTTTCAAAACCACAGGAGTAACGGCGTAGTTTACTATTTAAATGAAATGTTTATAGTCTTCTGGTTCTCAATGAGAACCCCGGCGGCAGTTAATTCATCAATATATGCATCCATATTTTTTGTGTCATCGGACGTAACCTTTGTGAAAAGTTTATCATTATCAACAATTTTATCAAAGGTCATATCAAGAATAGTGACAGTTGAACTATTCGTATGATGTGCGTTGGTATCAACAATCTTACCATCCACAGAAATAGTAATCCAAAAGTGCATATCTTTGTAAATTTGTTTCAACTGTTCTTTCATACCCTCATCATCCGAAGCTGTTGAGCCTTCTGAAGTCTCCGCCGGAGTAGTTTTATCAATGGTTTTTGAATCACTTTTACTTTCCGGAGGCATAAGAATAGTAAGGACAGCAGTTGGCCCCGGGGTAAACCTGAAGTGTATTAAATTGTCCGGATTTTCTTTACCGGCATCGGGAACGGTTACAGGAGAAGCGTTTGCTTTCACCTGGGAGATATCTTCAAAGTGATAATATGCTTTATACCCCGCAAAAGGGGAATCCTCCGGCATGGGCTCAACTTTTTCCAGGGTAACACCATTGCCCATTGCTGTTGCTGAATTTTTAAGTGCTTCCATGTCTATAAGGTTTGGGTTGGTCGGCTGATCGGAGAGATTCAGAAAACCGACATACTCTCTTTTTATTTTAAACGTTTCGACTAACGTTCCGCTTCCGTCTTTATGGACGGTAATGTCCTCCCCGCTGGAGATGCAGCCCAAAAGGATGACTGGGAAAAACAGTACTACTAATAATTTTTTCATAATAACCTCTCTTTATGATACTATTACCCGGAATTAGGGGAAAAACAATAATACTTGGGAAAAAACATTCTGATAAGTAATAATTAATGCAGTTCTACATATAAAACTCTCTTTGGTTTCTTTCAGGGATGAATTCCAGATATGCCTGTATTGTAATTTCACCCATAGCCTGTTAAAGTGGAAATAGATTGAATTTTGCAATATGGGGTTAAAAAATGGCAGTTAAAAAATATCAGGGTTCTTATTTTATTCTTCAAATGGCTCTGGGGGTTTTCTTCATATTACTGGGATATCAGGGGATTATCCACTATAATTCCGATTTAAGCGGAATTGGGCGTGCCCTGGCTAAGACTTTTGGTGGAAAGATTGATTACATCAGTATAACAATAGCTATCCTTGAAATTATTTCGGGAGTGATTATCCTTGTAGGCCTTCTTGTGCCTATGAAAAACAGTACATTAATGATTGCAAGTCTTGCCGTATTTATCTTCTGGGCAGTTCGGATTGCGTACTTCTTTTTTATTAATAACTTTGCGCAACCTGATTTCTTTGTCTGGCTGCAGAAACTCTCGCTTGACAGTATTGTTCTTATGTCTGTGTGGATTATCAATAGAAAATACAGCTAAGCAGAAAAAATGCAATATTGTTTTATTGATTTTTTGATAATTTTTTAATGTTATATAAAAACTCATTGACGTAATAGTGATAAACGTGTTATACAGTCAGTGAATGTAATTAAAGGTAAGGATGTTCCGCATCTCTATCTAAAATGGAGTTATCATTATCGCAGCTTCTCGAATTTTTCTGATTAAATACCTCTCTAAGATTTATCCTGTAGAAATTTTGAATTCTGTTCTTGATGAAATCCGTTTGGTTTATCGTTGATAAGCAGCATTCAAAATACTAGTTTACTTCTTAAAGAGAGGAAGAGACAATGGCAAAAAAGATTTACGTAGGTAATATGAACTACGCAACAACAGAAGATGAAGTGAGAGATCTGTTCGCACAGTACGGCGAAGTAGAATCAGTCGCATTGATTGAAGATCGGTATACCGGACAATCCAAAGGGTTTGGTTTTGTAGAGATGTCAGATGAAGATGCTGCTACCGCGGCTATTTCTGCGCTTGATCAAACAGAGCTCGGTGGAAGAAGACTTCGTGTAAATGAAGCAATTGAAAAACCAAGAAGAAACAATAGAAACTTCTAATTTCCGCTAAATCGGAAAAAAGCTGCTCTGTTCATCAGAGCAGCTTTTTTATTGATTTTTTTATAATCCTGCCGATCTTATTAAAGAGAAATCTTTACAGGTGGTTTGTATGCAGGAATTTGAAAAGTATCTTAATAACTTTCCCATTATTCCCGTTGTAGCGTCGAAAATTATGTCTATCGCAGAGGATAATATAGACATTTCCTTTAAGGATCTGGAAGAGATTATCCGGATTGATCCAATGCTTACAGCGAAGATACTGAAAATTGCCAATTCCGCCCTTTACGCCCGTCAGAATAAAATACTTAACCTGCAGATGGCAATTAGTCTCCTTGGGTTTAAGACAATAAAGAGCCTTGTTATTCTGTTGACAGCATCAAAATTTTCAAAAGAATTAAAAAATAGAAAGATCTTAAACAGTTTCTGGAAGCATTCAATTGCAACCGCGTTTATTGCTAAAAACGTACTTGTACGAAGAAAAGACCATCGGAATGAAGAAATTGTTTTCATAGCCGGGCTTCTTCACGATATAGGTCAGGTTGCTCTTTTTCAGCGGTACCCCAACGACTATAGTCGTTTTTTTACGGACCAGAATACGCTTGCATCTGTAGAGGAACTTGAAAAGTCTCTATTCAGTACTGATCATAGGGAACTTGGCGGGTTCATTCTGGATAAATGGAATTTCCCCGATGTGTACAGTGATGTAGCCCGTGAGCATGGGAGTATTAATGTCCATTCGATCCATAAGGGTATTGTATATACTGTTTCATTTGCCGACTTAACGACAGAGAAGATCGGTTTCGGCCAGGGGCACGAGGTTGATGATAATTTGTTTTTAGAGCTTGCCGGATATTTAAATATTAATGCAGATGATATAGCCTATTATCAAAATGATTTTTTTGCCGGACTCGAAAATGATGATTTATTTCTTGAGTGTCAGGACCTCTTTCTTACATGATTAAAGAACAAAATAAAAAATTATTGATTTTTGTAGAAATTTTTATCATATCTCTCGTTATCTGGAGCATTAATCTCCGTTACCGGACAGATTTCGGTTTCTGGAATGTACCGGTTAATCCTTATTTTATTGCTGCTGTCCTTCTTTCTTCATATTACGGCCGGCTGTATGGTTATGTAAGTCTTGGATTTTCTTTTCTTTTTATTTTAATGAATCCTTCTCAGGCGGGTAACTACTTCCATTACTGGAAAGAGCTTATTTTTGCCCACTATGTTTATGCTGCTGTTGCCATTGCCGCTATTTATCTTTTTGGTGTTATTAATCGTTCCTTTACCATTGTTATTGACAGCCAGCGTAAATTTATTCGAAGAATAGCGAAGGATAAGAATAAACTACAAAAAGAGCTTGCCGGAGTAACAGCGGTAAATCGTGAATTTGAAGAACGGGTACTTCTTCAGAATGATTCAATCACCTCTCTGTATAATCAGGTAGAAGCGCTTCACTCTCAAAATCTTACCAAAAGTCTTAATATTTTTCTAAGTACGGTTCAAAAGTTTATCCGGGCAGAAAAAGCTTCCATATGGGAGTATCAGAAAGAAACAAAAAGTCTCGTTATGATTGCAAATATCGGATGGACGGGAGATGATGTCCTTTATTCGATAGAAGACGTGGATACCACGGTGAATGGCTGGGTATACAGAAATAATAAAATGTTTTCTGTTCGTATGCTTCTTGAATATGAATTATTTTCCAGGATGGATACCCGTAGGAATATTCTGTCGTATCCTATCAATATCTCACAGTCGACATGGGGTGTTCTTAGCATTGAAAGATTACCCTTTTCAAGGTTTAACCTGTATACTGAAAAGATTCTTGCTATTCTTGTAGATCTTGCAGGTCCGGCGATTGAACGGGCGGTAGAATATGAGGCCATGCTGAAACACTCTGATGTAAATACGTTTACCGGACTGCCGTCACCAGTACAGTTAATGACGGTTGTTGAGAAAGAAATTAAACAAACTCTTGAAAAAAATGGGGTTTTTAGCGTTATTCTTATTGAAATTACCAATTTTGATACAATTTCAGAGAATTTCGGAGAGGCGAAAGCATACTCTTTGATGATGATTTTTATAGAGGAGATGAAAAAGATTGCGGAGAACAGAATTGAGGTGTTTCATTATAAAGAATGGAACCAGCTTGCTTTTTTGTACCCGAATATTGATTACGACGGTTCCGCTTTCTATTCATTTCAGAGCCTGGGGGTTATCTCATCAAAAAAATGGATGCTTGATGACAAAGAGGTTGATCTGGAAGTTATTTTTGGCTATGCTGCGATGAGTACGGAAGAAATAACGGTCAATGAACTTCTTGATACTGCAGAGCAGCTGCTTGAAATACAGAAGGTTTAAACAGTGGACGAATTTGATTTTTTCCGCGGCACCCATAATTATTACTATCCGAAAACTCCCGCCGCGGCCTTAAAGGCGTATGAGACCGGATTTAATCCGATAGAAATGTATATTTTTAAATCCGGTTCTACAAGGCCACTGAACGAGGAACCGTTTGATATTGATGGGATAGAACGCCTTTTGGCACGGGAGAACCTTGATCTTCATGCAAATAGGGTACTTATTAGTATTTTTGAAAAATTAATTTATTCAAATAATCAGGAACTGGCCCTGTTTGCGGCGGAGAGCATAAACATTATTGAGAACAGATATAATAAAACGGTAGAAGCCCTTAAGAAAACACACCGGGATCAAAAAGAAGATGTGGATGCTGATCTGGGAACGGTTTTTTTTGAGTTGGCGATGATAAACGGGAGCAGGGAATCGATTAAGAAATTCTATTTTAAGGAGTCATACGAGTGCTTTACCAGGCTTCGAAGAAAGGGAAATCTCTTAAAAAAAGAATTAAGGACAGTTCTTCGCATTCTTCTGGAACTGAAACTATATAAAAATGCTCTGGACATACTGGAAAAGGAAAGCACGGCGAAAGATGCTGATTACCTGTTTTTTAAGGCTGAAATTGTCTTTGCAATGGGAGATTACTCTGCCGTGTTTGCTCTGTGCAGGGAGCTGCTGGAAAAAGGAGATGAGCTTTCTCCTGATAAAAGGAACCTTGTTTCCTACTGGACAGGGGGGAGCCGTTGAAACCTTTGCGGGTCTGCTTTATCCTTGAGGGTTCCTACCCATATATTACCGGCGGGGTATCGTCCTGGGTACATGATCTGATCCGGGGTATGCCGGAAATTGAGTTTTCTCTTTTTAGCATTTCACCGGATAATAAACAAACGCTAAAATATGAACTTCCGGATAATGTTGTTGAGCACAGGGATATTGTACTCTCGAAAATTCAAAAAACTACCCGGAAAATGAAACATCCCCAGAAAACACTTAAACTTATAAAGGAAATGCACAAATCCTTCATGAGTAAATCGATCCCGGAAGTTGATAAGATTTTTACAAATATGCAGGAAAAATATTACGCTTATGAAACAGCCGTCCACAGTTCGATCGGATGGGAAATGATTAACCGGTATAACAGGAAGAATAACCCTATTTATGCTTTTTCCGATTATTTCTGGGCGTGGAGATCTTCCCACAATATGATATTCTCTATTTTAGGAGCTACCCCGCCTGAAGCGGATATCTATCATTCGGTTTCCACCGGTTATGCCGGGCTGGCAGCTGTCGCGGCAAAGATACGCTATAATAAACCTTTTTTATTAACGGAACATGGTTTGTACCATAAAGAACGGGAAATGGAGCTTCGAAAAGCAACCTTTTTACGGGGATATCAACGGGATATGTGGATAAAAGTCTATAATACACTCAGCCGGCTTTCCTACCATTATTCGGATATATCAACCTCCCTCTTTGAATACAACCGCAGAATACAATTATCTCTTGGTGAAAAATCGGGAGCAGCTGTCGTTATTCCCAACGGAATTGATGTGGAACGTTTTTCTTCCGTTAAAAGGATAAAGCGGGAAGGATTTCATGTCGGCCTTGTTGGAAGAGTGGTTCCGATAAAAGATATCAAGACCTTCATAACTATGTCAAAAATAATTCATGATCATATACCGGAAGCAAAATTCCATTGTATAGGACCGACAGATGAAGATCCTGCCTATTATGAAGATTGTGTGAGAATGGTTGAAAGTTTCAATATGACTGATGTTTTTAAGTTTACCGGAAGACAGAATGTTCTTGAATATTACGCATTTTTGGATGTCCTGATCCTTACGAGTGTCCGTGAGGCGCAGCCCCTTGTTATTCTGGAAGCATACGCTGCAGGTGTACCTGTTGTATCCACAAAAGTAGGAAATGTTCCTGAAATGCTTGAATATGATGAGAGGTTTCTTGCTTCCTCCAAAGATGCCGAACGGCTTGCCAGGAATGTACAGTATATTCATGCCCATCCGGATGAGATGCAGGATGAGGTTCGTAAAAATAAAGAGAAGGTTAAGCTTCGCTATAATAAAAATGATTTGTATGACACATACCGAAAACTTTACAGGGATCTGGTAACTAACTAATGGCAGGCATAGGATTTGAGCTGCAGAGGGTACTGAAGAAAGGAGGGGTGAGCAATGTTTTTAAGGCTGCTCTTGCCGGTATTATTATTGTAGCCGGCCCCTGGCTCCTTTCTATCATCGGTCTGTTTTTTCTTTACCGTACGGCATCTTCCGCGCTGCAACAGGGTGGAGATCTGTTTACTGCTGTTATAGTCTATTCTTACGCGTTCTCTCTAAGTCTGTTTGGAGGTATCCACTATATTTTTACCCGCTATATTTCCGATCTTATCTATATAAAAAAAACTGACCGTGCATTCGGGGTACTGTTGTTAACAATATGCGGTCTTATTGTCCTTTCCGGTTCTCTTGGTGTTTTTGCTATGACCAATCTTGTTCTTACGAATGTAACTCAGCCTTTGCTTTTTAAAACATCCGCCGTTATTCTCTTTATTACAATTAATTTGATCTGGCTGGTA
>CAYSXD010000027.1:0-15956 GCA_964434925.1 uncultured Spirochaetaceae bacterium | reverse complement strand
TACCAAAAAGAATTTCATCTACAAAAAAATCTTTAACTTTCTCTTCAATAATCCGTTTTATGTTCCGGGCTCCAAACTCGGGAGAATAACCCTTTTCCGCAATCCAGTGTATACACTCATTCGACAGACGGAATGTGACTTGTTTCTTTTCAAGTTCCGAACAAAAACGGGAAAGTTCAATTTTAACGATATCTTCAACGACATCCGGTTCAAGTTTATTGAAAGTAATAATTTTATCCAGACGGTTTCTGAATTCCGGAGTAAATATTTTTTCTACAGCATCAGATATAGCTTTATCGGTAATAATCCTCTCTCCGAATCCTATCATGTCCCTGCCTATCTCCCGCGCACCGGCATTGCTCGTCATTATTAAAATGACATTTCTAAAATCAGCTTTTCTACCGCCGTTATCCGTAAGTGTGGCATAATCCATTATCTGTAGAAGTATATTAAAAATATCACTATGAGCTTTTTCTATTTCATCAAGAAGAAGTACCGCATGAGGAGTTTTTCGAATAGAATCAGTCAGCAGCCCCCCTTCTTCATATCCCACATATCCCGGAGGAGATCCGACCAGCCTTGAAACAGTATGCTTTTCCTGATACTCACTCATATCAAACCGTATCAACGCAACCCCAAGTACATCGGCAAGCTGACGGGCCAGTTCAGTTTTTCCAACTCCTGTAGGTCCTGCAAATAAAAATGAAGCAACCGGCTTTTCACGGTCCCCGATCCCCGCCCGTGATCTTTTTACTGCCGCTACTACTCCGGAAACCGCCTGATTCTGGCCGAAAACCCTCTTCTCAAGAACTGATTCAATATTCTTCAATCTATCTCTTTCCGTTGTTGTTACCGTCTTCTCCGGAATGCCGGCTATTTTAGCTATAACTCTTTCTATTGTTTCTTTTCCGATTATTACCGGGTCCGCAGATAACATATCCGTCTTGTACGATTGCATCTGAGTATACGCTCCCGCTTCATCAAGAACATCGATTGCTTTATCCGGCTGATGACGATCTCCGAGATACTGCATTGATAATTCAAGAATAGAGGTCAGTGCTTCATCGGTATAGGTAACATTATGATATGATTCATATTTCCCTTTAAGGCCTTTAATTATCTGAAGAGTCTCTTCCTCCGTGGTTTCCGGAACCGGTATCTCCTGAAAGCGTCTGGTAAGAGCCCGGTCTTTACTAAAGCTCTTTTTGTACTCATCATACGTTGTTGAACCTATACACCTTACTTCACTTGAAGCAAGAGCCGGTTTTAACAAATTCGAAGCATCCAGCGTTCCTCCTGAGGTGGCCCCCGCACCAACCAGTGTGTGAATTTCATCGATAAACAGAATAACTTTCTTCTCGTTTTTCAATTCGTTTATTATTTTCTTTATACGCTCTTCAAAGTCACCTCTGAACTTTGTACCGGCTATAAGACTTCCCATATCAAGCGCGAATATCCGGTATCCTTTAAGAATTGCAGGAACCGATCCGTCAGCTATACGGGAAGCAAGGCCTTCTGCTATTGCCGTCTTTCCTACTCCCGGCTCACCTATAAGAATAGGATTATTTTTTAACCGTCTGCAGAGAACCTGTTCCATTCGTTCAAGTATTGTCTCTCTGCCTATCAGCGGCTCACACCCTCCTTCCAAAGCCGCCCGGGTAAGCTCCCGTGTATAAATACTCAAAGCGGTTTTCTTTTTTGGAGCTTTCTCCCCGGGATCTCCCGTATCCTGTTTGCCCTCCGGTTCCTGTTCGCTGTTTCCCCTGTCCCGGTGGCTTACCGAACGGAGCAGTTTACCCCGTGAAACTCCTGCTTCCCGCAAATAAAAAGATCCATAAAGCGTTTCCTGATTAAAAATTGAAACGAGAAGGTCCCCAAGATCAACACTCTCTTTGGAAGAAGTTTCTGTATGAAACAGTGCGGATTCTATAATGGACTGCAGCCCTATACTCTGGATAGGCTCATCATCTTCAATAACCGGAATATATTTTTCAAGATACCCTTTTATCTTTTTTTGTAAAATTGCCGTATCAACACCGCAATCTGTAAGAATTGAACGGACTTCCTCAAAAAACAGTGAAACATACAAAATATGCTCAGGAGTTAAATACTCATGATGATGTTCTTTTGCTTCAAGATATGCTGCATTCAAAACACTCTGTACTTCCAAAGAAATTTTCATACCCGCAGAATTACTCCTCTTCCAAAATACACTCAAGGGGAAATTCAGCTTCCTGTGCCATCTTTTCCACCTGAATTACTTTTGTCCGTGCTATATCATAAGGATATAACCCGACAATCCCTCTACCCTTTTTATGCACATCCAGCATAATCTTCGTTGCTTCCGCCGCCGTTCTATGAAACACCAGGCGAATAACCTCAACAACAAAATCCATAGTCGTGTAATGGTCATTCAGCAGTACAACTTTATAGAGAACAGGTTCTGCCAGTTTTGTCTCATTTTTATTTTCGGTATCTGTAGAAATTCCTGTATCTCTATCTACTGCCATAATGTTAACTCCCCGCCCCTACCGCAAAGGTGCATAGTAAAGAGATTTACCTCTTCCGCTCCTGCCGAAAAGAGAAACCTGAACTTCTACCGGTAAAGATTTCCTTCCAAAATCAGAATCAAGCCCTGTGGTATACTTCAGAATATAGGTCCCCGAATGTTTTTTCTTTAAATCCATAACAATTTGTCCTACACCTGCCGGACGGTACAACTGGTACATTTTGCCACCCGTTTTTCGACACAAATAATCGAGTTCCGAAGATACGTCATCTTTTTTTCCTGTATAGACAGTATAGAACGTTATATGATTATTAATAAGGTATTCCAGTATTTCATTAAGAGTATAATGCTTAAACGAGGATCCGTTTAATTTCCCTGTTGTAAGAAAAACAACCGCACGTCTGTCACTTTCCTGAATAAGTTTGGATGCCGCAAGTTTCACACCGAGATCAAATGCCCAGTCTTTAGAATAACCTCCGTCGGAAACAACACTTTTACGAAGTATCTTTTGATTCGATGTGCTTTCACTCTCAACCACAGGAACATTTTCAGCGGTAATTATACTCACTTTCCCATTCCTCTTCTGTGCGTTAAGTATATCATCCAGAGCATCCTCTCTGATTTCTGATTTTCCTTTCATGCCATCTGAACCCTCAACAAGAAAAGAGAGATTTGTTACGGAGGATTTATTTCCGATGTAAACAAGCGCTGCATCCGGGACAGGGATACTGCTTTCAGTTACCAGAAAATTATTATTTTCAAGCCCCACTAAAGGAGTACCATCAATGGTGGATACGGTTAATTCAACTTCAACTTTAGGAAATGAACCGGAAACTACACGATCAATGGAAACATCCAGGCCCGTGTACATCCGTGTAATGTCCGCCAGATAAGAGATTTTATTACGGTTAAAGTCTGTATAGACTAAATTTCCATTTGCATCCTGCACTGTTTTTAAAATAAGGCTATTTTTGTCTCCGGTGTCAGTAACGACTCTGAATGTTTCATTTACCATATCAAAAACAAGAACACGCGATGAATCAGACAGTAAGAATCTTCCATCGGGGAGAGAGGAAATGCCTTCTGGAGATGTAAGTTTCGGGGAAGAAAAAGAGCGAAGGTAATTCCCGCTTTTATCAAACAGATAAAGCACTGATTTTTGTCTGTCCGCGACAAGCAGAGTATTATTGCTGTAGACAATACCTGTAGGCTCTAAAAGCCCGTTAAAAGAGCCACGCTTTCCCCCGAAGGAAAAGACAAATTTACCATCATCAGTAAATTTAGATATACGTTTATTTCCCTCATCCGTAACATAGATATACCCTGAGGCATCGGAAGTTATATACTGAGGTCCCAGAAATTGACCGGGTCCCCTTCCTGAAGATCCGAAACGAAGGATTTCTCCTCCATTAAAATTTGTTCTTATTATCTGATCTGAACCATACGCTGAAAAGAAAAGATACTTATCTGTTTTGATAATGTCCATGGGGTGATCAATACCCTGTATTCCCCCGGAGATTGTCAGAGTCTTTACCCCATTCGCGGAAATTCTCAAAACTTCATTGCTTCCAAAAGAGGTTACGTATATCCCGCCGTCATCATCCGGCACTAAAGACCCCGGTCTGGTAAACAACGTGTAATCTGCGGTAATACCTTTAATTTCATGATACGTAACGTATCGTGAATTACCTTTCAAAAGAGGTCCCATATTCCTTCTGTAAAGAAGATTATCAACCCTCACTTTTAGTGTAGTTGATCCGCCGCCTTTGGCAAGAATGTCTTTCCAATAGGAAAGAGCCTGGTTAGTAAAACCCGCCTTGAAATATGCATTTCCCAACCAGAGTCTGGTTACTTCCCAGTCAGGTTTAAAAGAAAGTGATTTTTCCAGGGAAAGAATTGCTTTATTAAACTCACCGCTATGAAAAGAAACGATTCCCATTCGGAGGTTATCCAAAGCATCTACCTGATCCAGATCTATTTTTTGACTGAACACAGGCACAACAACAGAAAAAAGGAGGTTGATTCCAATGATCATGGTAAAATATTTTTTCACAAGGTAAGTATACACCGAAATGAAATAGATTTCTATAAGGGTACTATGCTTTAAGAATCATCTTCCAGCACAATTTTCAAATGTTTCGCGATTATTTTATTACCGGAGCTTAGAGAATATGCACGCTTCAGGTATACTTTGGCTTCTTCCGTTTTTCCCGCTTTGTAGTATACCCACCCTAATGAATCAAGATATGCCGGATTATCATTCCGCATGCGAACAGCTTTTTTACAAAAGGAGAGAGCCTCTTCAATATCCTTTCCCGATTCCGCGGTAATATATCCCCTGGAATTCAGGATATTCGGGTTCTGCGGTTCAAGTTTCAAAGCATTCTCCAGATATTCAAGACTCTTGTCACTGTTTTTTTGGGCGAATGCCGTATAGCTGAGAATTGAGTATACCTGGGCCGATTCAAAACCAACTTTTAATAATTCATCAAGTTCAAACTCAGCAAGTTTAAATCTTCTCGTCATAGCGTATATATAACTAAGAAGAAGGCGGGTCTGATAAATTATCACAATATCCGAGTGAGTCGTTACAACCTGTTCAAGAAAAACCAGAGCATCCTCATACTTTTCAAGGTTTGTATAACAAAGTCCAAGATAATATGAAAGATCCGCGTTTTCCGAAGGATCCTGGGCTACCTGAAGGAATTCATCCAGGGCATTTTTGTAACGTTTCGCCCGAAAATATTTAAGACCGGACTCAAAATAATCTCTATCCATCAGGATACACTATACCCGCGCTTTCCGGAGGCTGGCAGATAAAAAAATCAGGATGAAATCCAAAAATACGTTCATATTCTTCCAGGCGCTCTACATACTTGTCCAGAACATTATTTTTCATCAGAGAAACCGTACACCCGTAAAATCCGGGACCAATCATCCGTGATCCTGAACAGCCATCCAATTCCGAAGCGCGTTTAACAAGCCAGTCAAGTTCGGGAGAAGAAACTTCAAAATTATCCCGTAAACTCTCATGAGATCTATTCATAAGTCTGCCAAAGGAAAGCGGGTCCCCCTGTTCAATAATTTTCTTGCCTTCCAGAACACGATTATTCTCTTCTATGATATGAAGGCATAATCTTCTGGACGATTCACTCAGAAGCTCTGTACTCAACTTTAAGTCCGTTTCAGAAAAATCCCGTAAGTTCACCTTTCCACTGCCGGGCTTTAATGTATCAGCTGCTTTTCTGCATTCTGTAATTATTTCAGACAGTTCCTCTTCCAGGGGCACAACGGGAATATTGCTGTTTGTGATAACAAAAACATATCCACCAAAATTCAGAGGGATTGTCGCGTAATTCAGCGATCTGACATCCAGAAACAGTGCATTGCCTTTTATGTTAAACAAAGATGAAAATTGATCGGTCAATTTTTCATTCTTACCAATAAACGCGCTTTCAGAAAGAAAAGCGGATTGAACAAGTTGAATTTTTTCAAGATCGAAAGAATAGAGCTTTTCCAGAGCGAGAGCCGTGCTAATGCCTACTGCCGCTGATGAACCAAGTCCAACCCCCTGAGGGACATTCCCGCTGATTGATACATCAAGCCCTGATAAAGAATAGCCCTGTTGAATAAACTCATACATGACACCCTTGATATAGTTTGCCCAGCGGTCTTCCCGTTTATATTTAAGATTGGCTATTGTTGTTCGCTTGCGTTCATTAAGGTTAGTTGAAAAAAACCGCAGTGAATTATCCCCGCGTCTGGAAAGAGCCACAGTAACCAATTGCTGAATGGTAATCTGTATAACATATCCCTCACAAAAATCCGTATTGGCTCCCATAATATTAAAAGAACCGGGAGCCTGGGCAATGACATCCGGTTCAACACCATACTCAGTTTTATGTTGTAAAATTAAATTATTCATTACTTAGCCATTTTATTAGAAAATGAAGTATAAATCAACAAAATCTTTTTTTTAGTTACTAAATTGTCTTGAAAAAGAATATTTATCTACGATAGTATCCCTTATGTTACTGAAAAACTTTGTACTCGTTACCCTATCAGCCTTATTATTTGCACTGGCTCTTCCCAATGAACTATACAACTGGGGAAATCCTCTTTTAGGGTATATAGCGCTTGTCCCGTTTTTCTATACTCTGTATACATCAAAAACGTTATCCGGCACACTGCTGAAAAGCGCCTATTTCGGGTTCCTTTCCACATCACTCATCTATTTCTGGCTTCTCTATTTTCAGGATTTCTCACTTTGGACCCTTTCCGGTGTTGTTTTTGTTCATATTATCTTTTTTATTTTACTTGGTCCCATACTCGCCGCGGCCGGTAAGTATCCTCCTTACATCCGCCCCTTTATAACAGCAGGAATATGGGTTGTCTATGAATATCTAAAATCTATCGGGTATCTTGCTCTTCCCTGGGGTCTGATGGCCCACACTTCAGGAACATTCCTCCCGATTATTCAAATTTCTGATATTACCGGACAGTGGGGCGTTTCCTTTCTTATTGTTCTTGTGAATACGGTACTTCTGGAATTTTTAACAGTTCGGCCTACTTTCTTTAAGTTTCCCCGTTTCCTCATTCGAATTTCTTTTTTTACCTCTTTCCTTATTTTCAGCTCACTATTATACGGAATATTCTCTCTGCATACAAAAATTCCGGTTATAGCAAAACTCGATGCCATTCTTGTGCAGCAGAATGCAGATTCCTGGATATCAGGAAATGAAATGGAAAGCATTCGTACCGGACAGATACTTACTAGGAATGCTTTGATAAAAGCAGAAAAAAAACCTGATATTATTATCTGGAGTGAAAACGCGTTCCGATACCCTTATACGGAAGGCAGTCTTCGTTACCGTCGTGATCCTGTAAACGATCCTTTTGACCTGTTTTTAAAGGAAGTAAACACACCAATACTTGTAGGAAGCCCCTATATTCTTAATCCGAAAACCTATGCGGCTCTTAATGCTGTTATGCTTATTGCGCCGGGAGGGAAAATTCTGCAGTACTACGGAAAAACTCATCCGGTTCCCTTCGCGGAAAATATTCCATTCTGGCATGTCCCCTTTATCCGGTCTTTTTTTAAAAAGGTACTCGGGATAACATCCGAAGGGTGGACAACCGGTACTCCCAATATTCTTTTTACTGTAAAGGACAAAAACGGAAAAAACATCCGTTTTGGCGCTCCGATTTGTTTTGAAGACTCATTTCCGGATATAGCTATTAATTTTTTTAAGGCAGGTGCTGATCTTCTTATTAATTTGTCAAATGATTCATGGTCAAAAACAATTTCCGGTGAAACCCAGCATTACATTGCGGCAAAATTCAGAGCGGTAGAAAACAGACGCACACTCGTCCGGTCTACCAATGCAGGAGTAACAGCCGTCATTGACCCGTACGGAAAAGCACATAATCTCCTGCCCCTCTTCACTTCCATGGCTGAAAATGTAACAATTCCGGTATATAAGAAACCATTTCTGACGTTCTATACCCGTTTCGGTGACTGGTTTCCCGTTATGCTGCTTATTCTCCTTATATCAGAACACATCTGTTTCCTCCGTAGAAAGAATACAGATACTACGTTTCTATAAACATCCGGGGGGAAATAATAAAAAACCCGCAAAATCTCCTTTCAGAGAACTCTGCGGGCTTCTGTACGCAAATAAAAAATATCTATTTGTCTGTTTTGATACCGTACTTTTTGTTAAACCGTTCGACACGGCCTGCAGTATCTACAAGTTTCTGTTTTCCTGTGTAAAAAGGGTGGCACGCTGAACAAATTTCCACTTCTATATTCTTTGCTGTAGATTTAGTCTCAATAACATTTCCACAGGCACAGGTGATAGTTGTCATCTCATATTTAGGATGAATTCCCGATTTCATACTGTTTCCTCCAAAATTATACCTTAAATCCTCTAGGGTGATACTCCGGATGTATTCATAGACCGAAGGAACGCCTCATTATTCTTGGTTTTACGCATTCTGTCAATAAGAAGCTCGGTGATTTCCATATCATCCATTGGATTAATTACCTTTCTTAATACCCACATTTTGTTCAGTTCCTCTTCCGAAAGAAGAAGTTCCTCTTTTCTTGTTCCTGATTTTTTAATATTTATTGCCGGAAAAAGCCTTCGATCCGCCATCTTGCGATCAAGGTCAATCTCCATGTTTCCCGTTCCTTTAAATTCCTCAAAAATAACCTCATCCATCCGGGACCCCGTTTCTATCAACGCGGTTGCCACAATGGTTAGGCTTCCCCCATCCTCTATATTTCGTGCTGCGCCAAAGAATCTCTTGGGTTTATGCAGTGCGTTGGAATCAACACCTCCGGAAAGAATCTTACCGGAAGTTGGAACAGTTTGATTGTATGCCCGTGCCAGACGTGTTATGGAGTCAAGGAGAATAACAACATCACGTTTATGTTCAACAAGACGCTTGGCCTTCTCTATAACCATTTCAGCGACCTGTACATGACGGGTTGCCTGCTCATCAAAGGTGGAAGCTATAACTTCCCCTTTTACGTTTCTGCGCATATCGGTAACTTCCTCAGGACGTTCATCAATAAGCAGTACAATTAAGAATATTTCAGGATGATTGGTTGTTATTGCATTGGCAACTTTTTGCAGGAGGATAGTTTTACCGGTTCTGGGAGGTGAAACAATTAGACCCCGCTGCCCCTTGCCAATAGGACAAAAGAGATTTATCATCCGTGTTGAAGGCTCACCGTCCGGGGTCTCCATGTCTATTCTTTCGTGGGGATATAGAGGAGTCAAATTCTCAAAAGAGACCCGGGACTGTGCAATAGATGGATCCTCATCATTTACTTTTTCTACACGCAGCATAGCAAAAAACCGCTCACCCTCTTTTGGAGAACGGATTTGGCCGTATACCGTATCACCTGTTTTCAGATTAAAAAGTCTAATTTGAGAAGGTGACATATAGATATCATCCGGTCCCGGAAGATAACTATTTTGGGGAGACCGAAGGAATCCATAGCCGTCAGGTAATATTTCAAGAGATCCATAGGCAAAAATAATGCCACCCTTTTGGGTATGGGCTTTAAGAATAATGAATATTGCTTCCTGCTTTTTCATTGTTAAAAGAGTTTCCGGTGCAATACCCAGGCTGGTAGCCATATCCCTTAATTCAGGAACTGATAAACGGGATAATTCATTAATACTAAGACGTTCCCGCTCACCGGAAACAGAAGTCTCATTCATTACTTTATTTTTATGGTGGATTCCTCTTGATAGCTTCTTTTTTGAAGTATCAATTCTTGCTTCATCTCTCCTGCCCGGCTCATCTTTTGTTATTTTTGCCTGAGGCTCTTCATCAATTCCTACCGATTCTTTTATCAATTCAACACGCAGCTTTTTCCGGCGCGGACGTCTCTTCGCAACAACAGCAACACCATCTGCTTGTTCAGACATTTCTTCCTCACTTTTTTTTACTTGTTCATTAGTATCAATGATTTCCGACATCAGGAACTCCATGTCAAATTATTTATAACTATAGATTTTAGTTAACGATTTCAAGGGGACGGTACACGACTATTTAAATATATTGACACTTCCCATAACTGTCAAGCCTCTTTTTATCTGTCAGCCATATTTCAAGCAATAAAAACCCTGCCAGGACAGCTTTCTTCCGGACTCGCTCCCGGGGTCCTCTGAATACAAAATGGAAGGTCCGGGATTGGCCATCTTTTGAAGAAATACCTATCCAAACGGTACCAACAGGGTTTTCTTCCGACCCTCCGCCCGGTCCGGCAAAACCGGTAAAAGATATCCCTAAGTCTGTACCGGATAGTACCTGTATTGCTTGTGCCATAGCTTCAGCTGTCTCCGATGAAACAGCACCTGAATTTTGAATTTTTTCTTCTCCAACTTTCAAAAACAGATGTTTAGCTGAATTGGAATAACTAACCACTCCTCCAAAAAAGACGTTCGAACTGCCCGGTACATCAGTAAGCATTTTTGCACACAACCCACCGGTACACGACTCCGCACAGGAAAGAGTAGACCGGGACACTGCCAACAGGGTTACTAAAGCCAGGGAAACATTGATTTTTCCTTTCTTAATCCGCTCCTTCCCAAAATATTTCTGAAGATACTGGAAAAATTTCTCCCGTTCACCCTTGATGCCTCCGCGTAAATAGAGACTGATACTATTTTCTCCCGCTCTTGTTCCCCAGCTGACGTGCTGCTGTTCATAACTGACACAGGCATCTTCAAGTTCCGATTCACATAAAAGAAAACAGGTTGCCTCAAGAAAATCAGCTTCTTTCGTTTTGAAAATGCTCTGAAGATCGGGGATAACATCTCTGTCAAACATAGCTCTCAATTCTCCGGGGGGGCCGGGCAGCGCATACACTACTGTATCCCCGATTGAACCCTTCAACCCTGGTGCAGTTCCTATGCCATTAGGAATAGGAGTAAAATGTTCGGGAACAAATGCCTGTTTTTTATTTGATTTACTTTTATGGACGTCAAAACCGGATAAAATGGTTTCCCATACATCATCTCTAAAAAGAAGATCTACTCCAGCTGTTATGGCAAGCATTTCCCTTGTAATATCATCCGATGTAGGGCCAAGCCCACCGGTAAGGATAACACAGTCGCAGCAGGAAACCTGGGTTTTTAGTTCTTCGGCAATACCCGAATCATCAGGAACAAAAACTATTTTTCGTATTTCAAACCCCATCCCTGAAAGTTTTTCTGCTATATACCTTCCATACTTGTCCTGAATGGTACCGTTTGTCAGTTCTGTTCCAATAGAGATAAGTGCGATTCTGCTGTTACCCAACACTTCCTACCGTCTTTTTTAGTTTTTCGACCCGGGCGGCAAAAATATCAACTGTCCTTGGATCTTTTATCATTTCACACTTACCTTTAAATATTACATTATCAGCAATGCGGAGCCTTGATGTACGAATATTTCCATAGACCTGACCACCCGACAGCATTTCCACATGGCTTGAGGCAATAACATTCCCCTGTACAGTTCCTGCTATAATAATAGATCCCACCTCAATATCCGCTTTTACCACCGCACCGGTATCAATATAGAGAAAGCCCGAAGATATAATTTCCCCTTCAAACCGGCCGTTTATTTTCAATGAATCAGTAAAGTTTATTACCCCGGAGAAAATCGTTGTCTCCCCAAGGGTCGTCCCGATTTTTTGATTAATATTAGTTCCTGTTTTTCTAGCCATTTAAGTCTCACATGTATAGTTATTATTTTATTTTGTATTCATAATAAAAATCCCATCCCAGTCCTCTGGCGGCGGATTTTCACGATAGTGTTTACAACGGGCATAATAGACCTGGGAAGGTCCATCTTCAGCATCAATTTGCAGTGCGTCTGCAAAGAATTTCAGAGCACCTTTAAAGTCCATTAATTTATATTTCTTCCGCCCTTCCGCAAAGAGTTTCAAAACATGTTTTTTTTCTTCAGTTATCATTCCTCCTCCTCTGCTTTAGAACTATTACTCATTTTTGATTCTAAAAAATGAGCCCGGATTTTTTTGTCATACTCTTCCAGAAAAGAATAATCGGAAGATTCACTCATTCCCTCATTCTCAAATTCCACTATATCTTCCTCAAGCTTTGAAAAAGACTTAATAATATCGGATGTCTCTCTCTTCACTGTTAAAATGAAAGCTTTTAAAGAGGACTGATCAGTAATATCCAGTGTTTCTGAATCCGAAAGGATTTGTTCAAGAGGAGGCTTCAGCGAATTTATAACAAATTTTACCGAATCGCTCAGAACCCGGCCATGATATATACTATGTTCCCTTCTCAGCATTTTACGGTACATTTCTCTGTGTTTTAAAACGGCACGGATACGCGCGATAACTTCAGAGAAATTAAAAGGTTTTGTAATATAATCATCAACACCAAGTTCAAAACCTTCAATTTTATCCTGTACATCATCCATAGCGGAAAACATAATAATAGGTATATCGCTAAACTCAGTGTATCCCTCATCTGTTTTTAAGATCTTTGTCACCTGCCAGCCGGACATTTTTGGCATTATATTATCCAGTAATATTAAATCAGGACGTGCTTCTTTTATTTTCTCAAGAGCATCCATGCCATTTTCCGCACTCAAAACATCGAATCCCAGCTTAGACAGCATAAGATCAAAAAAATCCAGATTCATTGGCTCATCATCTACAATCAGTATCTTGGTTTTCATACTCCTATAATCCTACACTTAAGCTTTCTTGTCAATTATTATATATCTTGCCAATCCATATAGAATAAATGCGGCAGAAAGTATAAGGGAAAGAAAAGCAAACCAATTCCCAAAACGGGTGTACAGTGTTGTCCGGGAATAATCAATAGGGACATTCCCAACCAGATATCCTTCAGTAAAAGGTTTAAGTTCCTTTATTATCCGGCCGTCAGGGTCTATAATTACTGTCATCCCGGAGTTGGTACTCCTTACCATACTTCTTCGGTTCTCTACAGTTCTGAATACTGCCATTTGCATATGCTGCATTTCTGCCGATACAGAACCCGACCATGAGTCATTTGACATGTTAACAATAACCTGAGCTCCATTCCTCACAAATTTACGGGATATATAACCAAAAACATCTTCAAAACAGATTGGTGTTGAGAATTTAACCCCGTCAGCATTAAAAACTGTATATTCAGTCCCTTTCTTCCAGAAGTGAAATTTGTGATCCACAAGAAATTTATAAAATTTTGGAAACTCTTTTTTATAGGGAAAATTCTCTGTAAAAGGCACAAGATGTGTTTTCCTGTATGTTTGTTTCAGATGACCGTTTTCATATAAAAAAACAGCATTATAGTCGACTCTGTTATAAGTACCATCGGGAAGTACGGGAGGCAGTGAGGGATCCTTGATCTGTCCGTCATCGTTTCCAATCACATATGGTATATTCTGAGTGGCCAGAAAATCCTTCAGATCCTTAACAAGCGCGTACCGATCTCTGTCTGTTCGGTATTTTGAATGCCAGTCAACTCCCGGTACAAAAGCTGTCTCAGACCACACAACAACATCCGGTTTTTCCTTTACTGCTTCAAGACTCAATCGTTTCAGTATTTTAAAATTTCGTTCATATGTTCGAATACCACCTTTCCATGTATCCGCGTTATGCTGAATTAAGGCGACTTTCCACATTGGATACCCGGAGTAGTCCTTCATGGAAAAGGCTCCAAAAACGATATTCACTACAATAAGTCCAAGGAAAGCAACCCCCTCTATTCTATGTTTTTTTATAAAAACGGAGGCATAAACCGTCCCTGATTTTAATGCGTTACCAAGATAGACTGATGGAAAAACAACAAGAAAGGAAATTCCCCACGAACCAAATACAGACGCGGATTGAATAAAAACGGGAAAAGAATACATGGTATAACCGATATTTCCATACGGATATCCTAAAAAACCTTTTGTACGAAGATACTCATAGGAAATCCATAAAAAAACCTGGACAAGATACCCGTATTTCGGAAAAAAAATATCAGCTAATTTTAAAAAGGGAAAAAGTATTAAAAAATATACAGCATAAATAATAGGAACAATAACTATTGCCAGAGGGTGAAAACTTGAAAGCCAGTAATTGAAAATGGCATATGTTACAAACCCATAAAAGGTTCCATAAAGAAAAACAGCTGTCCAGCGTGCTCTATGAATAACAATAAAAAGCGGAATAACTGAAAAAAAGGCCAATAGAGGAAACCCTGTATGGGATAAAAAACTTGGAAATGATAAAGCGAAAACCAAAGAAGACAGGACAAGAAGCCCTACCTCACTCAATACTTTATAAAAAGGGGCTCTTATACTACTCATTATTTTCTCCCGAATACATAAAGGCTCCTGCGGTGTTAATGCCGCAACGGCCAGGCAGTTTTCTTTAATTCTTTCCCCGGACGGAAGATAGCTACGCCGTGAGTATTTACCGGGACAATATCTCCCGTTTTAGGATTCCGCGCTCTTTCCCGTCCTTTTCTTGTTCTTATTTCAAACGTGCCAAACCCCCGCAACTCAATAATTTTATCCTCTTCAAGGGCCTTTTTGACATGCTTAAAAAAGCTATCGATAACATTATGAATATCTTCCTTTTCAAGATTCGACTCTTCATGAATAGTATCAATTATCTCTGCTTTCGTAAGTTTTCTGCTGGAATTCATACGTACTTACTCTGCATTCATTTTATTAAGCATTTTGTTTAAGCGGGATTTTTTTCTAGCTGCTGTGTTTTTATGAAAAATATTCTTACCGGCAGCAGTATCAATGAGTTTGCTTAAATTTTTAAACTCAGCAGCGGCTTTCTCTTTATCTTCGGATTTTACTGCCGCAACAAATTTGCGTTTAGCCGTATGAACGGTACTCTTAACAATTCTGTTTCTTAAATTTCTCTTAATATTCTGCCGGTTTCTTTTAGCGGCACTATCTTTTGTTACCAATGGGATCCCCCTATTAAATTTTCATAGTATAACGGTTTACGAAATTAACAGAATATCTGCCGCATGTCAAGATGATGATTAAAATCATGTATTTAATCAGAAAAAAAATCTTCCGCAATCTTCCATAAACCTTTTGAATCCCGCGAAAGGTTTGACAAATGAATATCAAGATGTCTTCCGTCATTGGACACAACAGAAACATTTTTTGTTAAAATATTTATTCCGATTACCTTGTATTTATCATCGCCAAACAATATCCTCACTCCTTCACGGGGAAAATGACTTTTTTCTTCTTTATATAAATCAAATTCATAGGATAAACAGCAAAGAAGCCGGCCGCAGGGGCCGGAAATTTTCATTGAGTTCAAAGATAAGCTCTGCTCCTTTGCCATATTTATTGAAACCGGTTTTAATTTGTCAGTTACACCATGACAGCAGTAGGATCGCCCGCAAACAGCAAGTCCACCGAGAATTCTTGATTCATCCCTCACCCCTACCTGTCTCAATTCAATTCTCATTTTAAAAACCGAGACAAGGTCTTTTACCAACTCACGAAAATCAACCCGTGACTCCGCTGTAAAAAAAAATAAAATCTTTGATTCATCAAGAACATAATGAGCGGATATAAGCTTCATTTCAAGTTTATGATTCTTAATCTTATTTCTACAGATTGTATAAGCCTCTGCTTCTTTTTCTTCATTTACTTTATAGTGCTCCAGATCGGAAGGAGTAGCTACTCTCGAAATACTTTCCACATTGGATAGAGAACCTGCATCTATTCCGGAAACAGGTCCGAGGATCCGCGCGAGGTCTTTTCCATACCTGCTTTTAACAATAACATGCATACCTTTTTTTATATCAGCCGTCACCTTGCAAACCTGAGTTTCGCTCGAATGCAGTATTTTTACCAGTAAATATATATCCGAATCAGAAACAGTTTGTACCGTTCCCGATAAATTGTTATCACTCACGTTACATTACTCCATTTT
>CAYSXD010000026.1:0-16171 GCA_964434925.1 uncultured Spirochaetaceae bacterium | reverse complement strand
TTCTCAGGGGAGGAATTGGTACCTGTGAAGCGGAGATGCATTAAGAAAGGGAGACGGGAGACGGGAGACGGGAGACAGGAGACAGGAGACGGGAGACGGGAGACAGATAGAATGGGGAAAAGGGTGTTGGCACTTCATTGCCATCCGGATGATATTGAGTTCATGATGGCAGGAACGTTATTTAAGCTTAAAGAAACAGGTTGTGAGATTCATTATATGAACCTTGCAAACGGCTGCTATGGAAGTGCCGAGTACAGTAAAGAGGAAACAATTCGTATTCGCAGGAAGGAATCACTGCAGGCTGCAGAGTATCTGGGAGCTGAATATCATGAAAGTATTGCAGATGATCTTACTGTTTTTTACACGCCGGATCTTATTCAAAAAACACTGGCGGTCATGCGGGATGTGCAGCCTGATATTTTACTGCTTCCCTCACCGGAAGAATATATGGAAGACCATATGAATACCTGCCGGATAGGAGTAACAGCTGCCTTTTGCAGAGGAATGCCTAATTATCATTCCATTCCGGAAAGACCGGCTGTTGCCGGACAGATGGTTGTCTATCATGCCATGCCCTATGGATTAACTGACGGTCTAAGGCAAAAGATAAATGCCGACTTCTATGTGGATATTAAACAGGTTATGGAAAGAAAAACGGAGATGCTTGAATTCCATAAGAGCCAGAAAGAGTGGCTGGATAAAAGTCAGGGAATAGATTCCTATTTGAAAACTATGCGTGATATGAGTGCTGAAACGGGTAAGGACTCTGGAAAGTACAGCTACGCGGAGGGGTGGAGAAGGCATTCCTATCTGGGATTTTCCACCAAAGAGATCCTCTGGCTGGAAGAGATACTCGGTTATCCGTTATAAATATTATTCGAAAAAATATTTACTTTTCCGTCCGGTTTCTACCGTATTATGTGGTTCTTTTCCCCCGTGACGGCTTTAGTAAAAAAATCTGAAAACGATTGTTTTCTATTATAACAACCGGGGACATGAAACCGAAATATTACATTATCCAATTTTCTGATAATCAGATATCGTATCGGTTTTTCATGTCCTCAGATTAGTGAATATTCAGGTAATTACCAAAATACGTTCTTATTATTTTTCCTTGCCTTCTTTAACTTCCATCGTTCCGGTAGGTGGATTTTTAAGATTTATATTGTGGCAGTTAGTGCAGGATCCATTGTACTTGGTAATGAAGTGATTGTCTGCTCCGCCGGTGTAGTGGATTGTATGGAGTACTCTGTAAAGAGGTTTATCACTATTGTCTGAATCATGGCAGACGAAACAACTGGCAGGTATACCCTTGCTTTTGATCATCCCAACAACATTGGGATGCTTTCCGCTAAGATTAGCCTTTGGCCATGCGGACTTTGCACGATCCATTATCTCTTTGGGGGTACCTTTTGCAGCCCATTCGCTGATTGCGTGGGATAGACTGTAATCGGCTACATTAGGTATGTTACGGTGGCAGTCGATGCAGCCATTAGGATGAGTATCCGTAGCTGTTACTCCAGGAATTATCGGAAGTTTGGTTTTTGTAGTCTGGGCAGACACCATGGTTATACCGGTTATGAATAAAACACCGGCAATGAGAGGAATTAAGAATTTTCTTGACATCTTCATCTCCTATAATAGTAATATATATTTATTATACTCCTTGATCGATATTTTGTATAGTAATTTATTATTTTACTATACTATTTAAAATTGTGGTATGTATTGGGAAACATATTAACATAAAAGAGAATATTACGCATGATAGATTTTTTAGTATACTTATTTCACATAACTTGTTGGAGTATTAAACATCTCAATGGAGTATAGGCAGCTGTTCCTTCTTCGTAAAGTTCTTCAGGGGTCTTTCTGATAGTACACTATAATTAAATATGAACTTGACAAATAGTAGGAAGTACTGTTTCCTTATGGTGAAGGAGAATAGTATGAGTTTTACACTATCAATAGGAGCAGAGGCTCCCGATTTCAGGTTACCTGCTACAGACGGGAAAACATATTCGCTCTCTGATTTTAATACCTCAAAATATCTTGTTGTGTTTTTTACCTGTAATCACTGCCCGTATGTTCTAGGATCGGATGAAACAACCCGGGCAACCGCCGATATGTTTATCCCCCGTGATGTTACCTTTGTCGCAATCAATTCCAACAGTGCTAATACGTATTCCGAAGATGATTTCAGTAATATGGTTCAGAGGATGGAGGAGAAGAAATTCCCATGGAAATATCTGTATGATGAGAGTCAGAAAATTGCTCTTGCGTATGGTGCTCTACGGACACCCCATTTTTTTATTTTTAATGGAGACAGGAAACTGGTGTATACGGGACGCGGTGTGGATAACCCAAGAGAAATTGAAAAAATGACGGTTAACGATCTTGATCGTGCATTGGCCGAAATAACTTCGGGTAAACCGGTATCTGTGGAAGTAACGAATCCTATTGGATGCAATGTAAAGTGGGATGGAAAAGAAAATCACTGGATGCCTCCCCAGGCATGTGATCTGGTTTAAATGTAACGTGTTTTAACGTTAAATCTTTCTTGCTTAACCAATGAGTCCATATCTGAAAAGCCGCTCTTATTAAGAGCGGCTTGTTTCTTTATGTCTTCGGTAAAGAACCCAATTAATAGTTCCTATACAACGCCCTGATCAAGCATTGCCCCTGCTACTTTCTTGAAGCCTGCGATATTTGCGCCGTTTACATAGTTACCGGGGGTGGACACTTCCTCAGCTGCTTCTGTGCATTCACGGTGGATATTTATCATAATATCATGAAGCCGTTTGTCAACTTCTTCAGCCGTCCATGAAAGTCTCATGCTGTTCTGAGACATTTCAAGCCCGGATGTTGCAACACCGCCGGCGTTGGCAGCTTTTCCTGGTCCGAACAGTATTTTATTTTCAATAAGGAAATCAGCTGCTTCCGGTTCAGTTGGCATATTTGCACCTTCAACAACACAATGGCATCCGTTATCAACGAGAGTTTTAGCCTCAGCAAGATTAAGTTCATTCTGGGTCGCACAGGGAAGCGCGACATCCGCTTTCGCAAGACCCCAGGGGCGCTTTCCTTCATAGTAATTACACCCGAATTCAGCGGCATACTCTTTTATTCTCCCTCTTCTGTTGTTTTTAAGATCCAAAACAAATTCCCATTTTTCTCCGGAAATACCGTCAGGATCAATTATAGAACCGCTCGAATCTGACATCGATATTACTTTGCCGCCGAGGGTATTTACCTTCTGAACAGCGTACTGTGCTACGTTTCCCGAACCGGAGATCATGACAGTCTTGCCGTCGAAGGATTCCCCTCTTGTTTTAAGCATCTCGTTGGCAAAATAAACTGCACCGTATCCTGTTGCTTCCGGCCGGATGAGGGACCCTCCCCAGCTTAAGCCTTTACCTGTGAGAACCCCTTCAAAAGAGTTCTTCAGTTTCTTGTACTGACCGAACATGAATCCGATTTCCCGTCCTCCGACACCGATATCACCTGCGGGAACATCGGTAAACTGGCCGATGTGGCGGAAGAGTTCACTCATGAAAGACTGGCAGAAAGCCATAACTTCATTGTCACTTTTCCCTTTCGGGTCAAAGTCGCTTCCTCCTTTGCCTCCACCCATAGGAAGTCCCGTCAGACTGTTTTTAAAAATTTGTTCAAATCCGAGGAATTTCAGGATGCCGAGATTAACCGAAGGGTGAAATCTTAAGCCTCCCTTATAGGGACCGATTGCGCTGTTGAATTCCACACGGTATCCCGTGTTTATTCGTACATCGCCGCTATCATCTATCCAGGGAACTCTGAAAATAAGGGTTCGTTCAGGTTCAACCAATCTCTCAAGAATCTTTGCTTTTCTGTATTTAGGTTCATTTTCAAGATACGGTGAGAGAGAATCCAAAACTTCCTTTACTGCCTGTAGAAATTCATTCTCCCAGTAGTATTTCTTTTTCAGGTTCTCATAAACTTTATCAGTGTATTCACTCATCGACAGCTCCTTTACAAATTAATATAATATAATAACGTGAATGGTAACTCCCGTATGGAAGGATGTCAATGAAAATCTTTCGAATATTATAGAGATACATATCTTAAAATAAGAATTTAATTCTAATAAATCACTGATATAAAGAATAAAATCACTTTTCACAATAAATGATGCGGATTTTTCTACTTTAAAATAAGGGACTGGCCCTTTTTACCATCCATTTTTATAGTGAGGGGATCTTTGCTCCGGACATGGGTAAAAAAAACTCCCTTTTTCATAACTGTAAGCGTTCTTAAATATTCCCAGTCAAGAAAAGAATTTCCCGCGTTGTGATAGGGGATATTAAAATAACCGACATTCATGGCAATAAGATTATGGAAAAAATGAGAACCCTGAGAGGGTTCCACATCAAATTCTTTTAATCCGGTTTCAATAATAATTTGTGCCCGGTTAATTTGCCCCCAATGTACAGGAATGCCCAGAAATCTATCCCGTGATCCCCATCTTCCGGGGCCTATCAATATATATTCTTTTCCACTTTCCCTGAAAGTATTATTAAATTCCTCAATTTCTTTCCGCATGGCAATAGTCTGTGTGTTATCGAAGAGTAACGGATCAAGAAAAACAATATCTTTCACTGTATCAATAACGCCGTTTCCGAGAGATTGATGTGAATAAAGAAGGATATCTGTCTTTTCTATCTCTTTTAGTTCAATGTTCTCTTCTTCTGTATTGACGGAAAGAGGCCGGACCTGAAGAAGGTAAAAGGTAGGTAATTCCCCCTTATCCATATTTTTCGTCAGGTCAACGGCAAACTCAATTTCTACGGGAATTCCGAGTGCCTGTTTGGAAATATCCAGAATCTGAGTAAGAATTCTGGAGAGAGGGAAAAAGTCATATTTTAAAATATTGGCAAAATTTACAATCCGGGGGCCGGGGGTTGATAAACCGTCAACAATTCTTTCATTCTGATAGTCCCACACAGAAGCAAGATGGGTGAGCGTTTTATGCTTTTCAGCTTCTTTTATCGGGAGACTAATGAGGGTTATCTCCTCTCCCTTTATCAGGTTGCTGTTTGAGTCCATCATGTTAAGTGCGTAAAAATCAGTCTGGGAATTCTTTAGATGGTCTTCTACAGAACCATACTGTATTTCAGGATGGGCCGGACAAAACATGTAATTTCGTCCACCTCCCACAATTGACTGTCCAAGCCCCACGGCAAGAGAAGCTGAACCATCAATGTTTTTCATATGGGAAATCGGATAGTAATTGTACGACTGTGCAACTCCTGAAAAGTGCGGATAGAAGTACTTATCATGATGAGTTCCTACAAGCTCCTGAATAACAACAGCCATTTTTTCTTCTTCGATACCATAATTAAGTGTTTCAATATAGGATACTGCCTCATGAAGAAAGACTGAGGCAAAAACAAGCTTTACTGCGTTTGTAAGCTGTTTAAATCGTATATTTATGTCCGGGTCGTCGTTGGGAAGCATGTAAGTGGCATATACACCAGCGAAAGGCTGGGACTGTGAGTCTTCCAGCAATCCTGAGGACCTCACTGCTATTGGTTTACTAAATGAAGAGATATATTCAAACAGCTGGTTACCTGTAGTTTCCGGCAGAGTGCCTGAGAGAAACGCTTCTTTTATTTCTTCATCAGTTTTTCCATAATGAATATCTATTAAATTATTATCCTCCATAAACTGATCAAAGGTCCCTGTTGCAATAATCGTTGTGCCCGGAATCCTGATACGGGCATTTTGGTAGTTTTTATCTATATCCATAATAGAGAGCAGGGCGTTAAAAAAAGCAAGTCCCCGTCCCTTTCCTCCAAGGGACCCGCTGCCGATTCGTATAACAACATCTTCCTGCTCGAGACTGTCGAGTTCAAAATCAATGATTTTCCCGCGGTTTCGCTGTTCCTTAACGTCTTTAAAAATTTTAATAAGAAATGCTTTGTGTTCCTCTATTGAATTGAAATCTGAAACTTTTACCGGTTTAAGTCTCCGGGCAACTTCAAACTCTCCGTGTGCCGTCAGCCAGGAGGAGAAATGATCATTTTTACTGTGGTAAATTAAAGCTTCCGCCGGTATATCTTTAAGAATAGATACGAAATCTTTCAAATGCATGGCCTTGCCCAATTCTTTACCATCGGGAGTTCTGAATACGAAACTTCCGAAACCAAGATTACGAAAGATAAAACGGCTTATATCATTCAGCAGGCTGGTGGATTTTTTATAAAGAAAATTCACCCCCGCCTTAGTAGCCAGCGGTTGTTTTGTACTGTCGGAAGACTGAAGCATGACAGGCGTATCAATTCCTGTTGCATGCAGATATTCTATTAGTCTGAATCCCGCGTCTGTATCAATTTCGCCGTTATGTGTATATTCTATATCAGATATTATTCCCATAAGATGATCTTTATAACGGGTAATTACTTTAATGGCGTCTTCAAAGGTCCGGACAAGTAAAACCTTTGGACGTGTTCGCATTCTGTAGTATTTTTTACTGTCGTTCTGTTCTTCCGAAATAAGCCTCTGAGTCTGCTCCATTATTTCACCGTAAAAGAGAGGAAGATAGATAGATGAAAATGTGATTGAATCTTCAATTAGAAGAATAACCTTTACAAACCCGTTTTCCGTATCATAGGCGACATTTTTTTTATCTTCCACGTATTTTATCATGGCCAGAAAGAGCCTTGGGTTCCCATTCCATAAAAAGACTTCTTCAAAAGTATTCATCTTATCCTGGTTTCTGCTGACCAGTGTAATATCAGTTTTTACAGTTAAGAGCAGTAGTACCGGCAGGTTGGGATACTTTTCATGGATAATCCGGCTTAGGTCAAAGGGGGAAAGTTCTCCGATTCTGATTGTTGTAATAACCAGATCAAAGGATTCCTGCTCCATCTTTTCCAGTGCATCATCCCCGGTCGGGGCAATGACTATGCGCGGTACTGTTGTTAGATTGAGTGAATGGTATTCACCTACTATCTGATTGGAGAGTTTTGCATCATGTTCAAATATATATGCATCATAGAAGGTTGAGATAAGAAGTATCTTTCTTATTCTGAAATTCATCAGATCGTGGAAATTATCCTCACCGAATTTCAGTTTATTATAATAATAGTTCAGATTGGTTCCTTTCATAATGCTATTTTAGTTGTTTTTGTTAAATATTTCTATTAAATTTGACAGGAAGATGATTTTTTTTACACTCTGATTGTAGTCCGGAGGACGGCGAGTTGTAACAGGATTATCAATGCCATAAAAACAGCACTGGATGGAGGATGATATGCCGGATAACATAAAGACTTTTGTGATTGATACGAACGTATTTATTCATAAAGCAGACGCGATTCTTTCCTTTAGAGATAACGAGGTAGTTATCCCTCTTGGGGTTCTGGAGGAACTGGACAAGTTAAAAACGTTTAGCGATGAACGGGGCAGGAATGCCCGTCACGCTATCCGCTTTATAGATGAGGCGGCAAAGCACGGGAACTTGAGTACCGGTGTAAAAATGGAAAATGGTTCCACTCTGCGGGTAGCTGTATCATACCGCAGAACGGAAATGGCTGACGGGTTAACGCGGGATAAAATTGATAATCAGATTATTCAAACTGCTCTTGACTTACAGGATGAAGGGAAGCGGGTTTTTTTTGTATCGAAGGATATCAATGCACGGGTAAAGGCACAGTCTTTAGGACTAAAGGCAGTGGACTACGAGAAACAGAAGGTTAATATTACTGATTTATACACCGGCTACCGGGAAATTGATGTTTCCGTGGAAACATATAAGAACCTTTTTGCCATTGGGGCAATATCCTGGAAAGAAGAATTTCTTTCAAATGAATTTGTTATTGTACGTGCGAAAGAAAACAGCGAACCCCTTCTTGCCCGCTACGAATCTTCTTCACATCAGCTCAATATGATTCCGGAGCTAAAAACATCTGTCAGTGGGGTTAAGCCGCTTAATATGGAACAACAGATGGCTTTAAATCTTTTACTGGATGATTCTATTTCTCTTGTTACGCTTGTCGGCAAAGCGGGGACAGGAAAAACTCTTCTTGCTGTAGCGGCAGGACTTTACCGGACTTTTCATGATGATATTTTTACGAAAGTCCTTGTTTCCCGCCCGGTCATTCCTTTTGGGAAAGACATCGGATATCTCCCCGGAGATAAAAAAGAGAAACTCAGCCACTGGATGCAGCCGATTTTTGATAATCTTGAATATATACTGTCAGTACATAAATATCCGGGGATGAAAGATAAAACTGCTCTTATTGAATCCGAAAAGATTGAGATAGAAGGACTTACCTATATGCGGGGGCGCTCTCTTCCTCATCAATATATGATAATTGATGAAGTGCAGAACCTTTCACCCAATGAGATTAAAACAGTGGTGAGCAGGGCTGGTAAGGGAACAAAAATCGTGTTGACAGGAGACCCTTATCAGATTGACAGCCCCTATCTGGATTCAAACTCCAATGGCCTTACCTATCTTGTGGAAGCATTTAAAGGGCAGGAGATATACGGACATATACTTCTCGAAAAGACAGAGAGGAGTGAACTCGCGGAGCTTGCTGCGGAACTGCTTTAGACAATCTGTAGTTTCGAAGGTGTACTTTAAAAAAGAAATCTTTTTGTGAATTATAGATTGGTTCCTGCCGACAATGAAACGGTATGAAACGGTGGTTAATAATTTTTCTATGCTTTGCCTCGTATCATGTCTCAGGGGATGTGGTTTTCAGTGGGCTTAATTTATCTCAAACAGACACGCTTCTTTTTTCAGCTGAAACAGGATGGCTGCATTACGGAACATACCGTACTCTGTTTACCGGAGAAGTAAAGAGTAGGGAACTACTGCAATTGACTTTTTTCCCGGAACGGGCAGTTCTTCTGGAAAACGGCAATATTCTCCAGATTCAAAACCGCTTTGGCATATTTCGAACAAATAACCGGCTTTCTTCGATGCATGTGGTTGCTGATTTTCCGTCATTTACCGGCGGTTCAGAAATTCAGAGTGGAAAAATACAGAATGTTGAAGCCTCGCCCAATGGACACTACCTCCTATACTATCACCAAAAAAGTACTTCTTATGCTGATCTCATCCTCTTTAATGTAAAGGACAGCAAAGAAGTTGTTGTTTCAAAAGATGTAGGAATTTCATTTGATGATCCCGTTGCAAAATGGTCACCTGATTCAAAGTTCTTTATTTTTGTAAAAAAGGGAAAACTCTACTATTATTCTTTGAGCCAGCTTACAAATTCAGGTGGCATTAGCGAAACTCTGAGGGTTATCGGATCGGGATCTATCCGGAGTGTAAACTGGTCTTCAAATAGTGACCTCTATTTTGTAAAAAGGTCGAGAGTCTACAGAATCCTTTCAGCGGAATTCTTTACCCGCTCCCTTTATCAGGGACTTTTTGAAATGGGTGAAATTATTGGGAAGATCCCTTTTACTTTTGATTCCAATTTTGACAGTTTTACTATTTCCCCTGATGGGCGGGAAATCCTGCTGGATAAGGGGGGGAGGAACCTTTTTCTCTATTTTCTGCGAAATGATGATTATCTTTCTGTTGGGAAAATTAAATCTCTTCCTTATCTCTACCTCCCCCGGAATACGAGAATAAAAAACATTATCTGGTCAGATAAAGATATTATAACCGTTCTTACTGTTGGAATTCATAATGGAGAAAATTATTCTTCTCTTTACAGAATAAACCTTCTTACACAAAAAGACCGGTTGATGTTTGAGCAGACAAAAGATACTGATGTAAAGGATATTTCTCTTTCTCCTGACGGGAATATAATTGCTCTATTGCATACTGGTAGTATTGAATTAAAGAATTATGACAGCTGGACTTCCGTTAGAACAATAAAGCAAATGCGGCCTCTTCATATCCTCTGGAAAAACTCTTCAGAGCTCATTGTACCCGGTGCGTACGAAACTATTGAGGTTGACCTTGAAAAAGGAGTAGAAAAGACAATACTGCTTTCTCAGGTGGGAGAATACGGATTCACCGATGGTGGAAAAATATTCTCCAAATTAGCAGGAAAATTATATATTTTCGGTGATAATGGAGAATGGAATTCCGTTAAAAAAGTTGAAGCAGTTAAAGCGCGGGTTTTTTCCCGGGATTACCGGGTATATTTTGCGAACAACACTCTGGGGAGCTATCAGAATATTATAATGGTTCGGGATATAAAAGGTTATGGTACGAAACCACTCTTTTCTCCTCCTGTTCAGGTTTTTGAACCATTTCCCGCCCATGATGAAGCCGTTTCCTGGAATATTTTTTCGCATGGATCCCGTATTAGACGTAGGGAAGTATCCCTTGTTTTTAACGCTATCGATTCTGTGGAAGGGCTTACAGAGATTCTCCAGACTCTTTCCGAATACAATATTAAAGCAACATTTTTTCTCGGAGGGGAGTTCATGCGCAGGAATCCTGACGCGGTTAAGGAGTTAAGTAAATCAGGGCATGAAATAGGATCTCTTTTTTATTCGTACTTCAATATGACGGATTCCCGCTACCGGATAGATGATGAATTTGTAAAACGCGGATTAGGACGGAATGAGGATGATTATTTTGCCCTCACGGGGAAAGAACTTTCTCTTCTCTGGCATGCTCCCTATTATTATGTAAACAGCAGCATACTACAGGTTGCACAGAAGATGAACTATCAGTATATTGGCAGGGACATTGATCCCCTTGACTGGGTACCATACGGAGATTGCACAGCAACAAATTTATATAAATCATCGAGAGATATTATTGAGAATATAATGAAGCAGAAGAAACCAGGTTCAATAATCCCTATAAGAATTGGGGAAGTGGCAAAGGGAAGAAAAGACTATCTTTTCCAGAATTTGGATCTTCTGATTAATGGTTTGATTTCCCGCGGATACCGGATTGTTCCGGTTACAACCCTTATGGAGCATGCTAAATGACTTTTTATTTTTTTTACTTGAATTTCGGAACATATCTTTATAGATTTGAGATGTCCTGTGCGGAGGAGAAATAGTGAGTACAATCAGCAGATTAAATGCATACAGAGAAACTCATATTAAAACAGCAAGTGGCGGAAAGCTTATTATTCTAATCTATGATGAGGCTGTCAGGCAGCTTGATTATGCTATTGAAACACTTAAAAGCGGCAGTCCAAAGCTGGATTCAGTGAGTAATGCGATAATTAAAACACAGGATCTGATAACCGAACTGATGGTTTCCCTTGATTTTGAAAAAGGTGGAGAGATTGCAAGCAATCTTTTTAGCTTGTACATGTTTTTTAATAAGCAGTTAATGGAAGCAAATGTAAAAAAAGACACAGAGATCCTAAAAAAAGTGTATTCATTTATTGTAGATTTAAGAGAAGCATGGCAACAGGTTATTGGTAAGACGTCGATACAAGGGCATCTGTCCGGTGGAATAAATATTGCGGGATAGCCCAACGTGATAAACCAGGCTGTTTTTGACCGTTGTTATAAGAATTATTATAAAAAGCATGGAATACTCCTGCAACTTAAAAAAGTTGTTTCGTTTTTATCGAACGCATTGGAAGTGGAAAATACAGAAAAAATTGAAATTTATTCCCTTCTGGTTCTGGAAGGGACTTCACAACTCAATTCGATAGAGAGAGTCATAGTGCAACTAGAAAACTCATTTTTTAGTGGAATACGATTCCGGAAAGTTGAGGAACTTAAAAAAAAGTCAGAACTGCTCTATAGTGAAATTCAAAACATACTGCACGAAAATATTACTGCCCTTTCTGTTTTTCTTATCAGGATAAAGAAACGCCGTTCTTCGGTAAAGCTGTTAACAAAAAGAAAATCTCTGTATAATGAATCATCTTTACCGGAGTATGTTGATATAAAACGATGAAAAAAAAGCTATTTCTCATTGACGGATACAGTCTTATCTACCGGTCTTACTGGGCTTTTATTAAAAGTCCTATTTTCAGCTCCGATGGTCGAAATATCTCGGCTGTTTTTGGATTTTTAAAAACATTATTTTTTCTCATAGAAAAATATAATCCTGATTATTTATCCGTTGTCCTCGATTCGAAGGTGCCAACTTTCAGACATGAAATGTATCCACTTTATAAGGGAACACGGGATAAAGCCCCGGAGGACCTGCATGAGCAGGTGCCTCTGCTGACTGATATTCTTGGTGCAATGAGTATTGCCCTCGTTAGAAAAGACCGTTATGAAGCGGACGACCTGATGGGTTCACTTGCTAAAAATTTTGCCGGTCCGGATTGTGAGGTTTTTATTATTTCATCAGATAAAGATCTTATGCAGGTTGTTGACGATTCTACCCATATGTTGAGATATGAGAAAGGGTTGTACAACGATATAGGACCCGAAGAGGTTGTTGAACGGTTTGGTATACAGCCCGCACAGGTAATTGATTATCTTTCTCTGGTTGGTGATTCAGCGGATAATATACCCGGAGTGAAGGGAATAGGACCAAAAACAGCAGTTACTCTTCTGCAGAAATTTAACTCATTGGAAGGAATCTATCAGCATCTGGAAGATTGCCCGGGGAAAACAAAGGAAAAACTTGAAACCAGTCAGGAAGATGCTTTCTTAAGCAAACAACTTGTCGCTCTTTCTCTGGACTGCATTGAAGAGGGCAGTCTGGATATCTTTCTTCTCAGAAGAGATCATTTATCCGGCGCGGATGCATTGCTGTCGGAGCTTGGTTCAAAAGGACTTGTTTCCGGTCTGGAAAAAATTTCCGGTGTTAAAAGTTCTTTTACAAAAGAAAACACAGAATTCACCTGGAAGAGAGGCTCCTATGAGACGATTACTGATATGGAAGCACTACACAGGTGGATTCAGAAGATACATGATAACAGCTGGTTTGCGTTGGATATCGAAACAAATAATATTAATGCGATGCGTGCGGACCCCGTAGGTTTCTCGCTGTCTGTAGGTTTCGGGACCGGATGTTATATACCTCTCAGTGCCGGGGGACGGAATTATTTTTCGGCAGATGATCTTCGTCCGGTTATCATTCAGCTTGTGGAGGATTCCCGTCTTAAGCTAATCGGGCATAACTTCAAATACGATTATAAAGTTTTAAAACGCTGGGGGGTTACCGTCCGCAATCTGGCATTCGACACAATGATAGCTGCATGGGCCCTGGATACCTCGGCACCGGCATACGGAATGGATGCACTTGCTGAAAGATGTTTTGGTTATAAAACAATAACCTTTCATGATATAGTTGATAAAGGGGAAATCTTCTCCGACGTGAAACTGGAAACAGCGGCTGAGTATGCGGCAGAGGACGCGGATATAACGTATCGCTTTTACGAGAGCTTTTCAAAAGAACTGAAAGAAAGGAAGCTCGAGGAGCTTTTTTATGATGTGGAGATGCCTCTTGTACGTATTCTTGGAGATATTGAGTTTACCGGTATAAAACTCCTTCCACAGCAGCTTATTCATTATAGCGGGGAGCTTGAAAAAGAACTTCATTCAACTGAAGATGAAATTTTTCATCAGTGTGGAAGGACGTTTAATATTAACTCAACAAAACAGCTTCAGGAAATTTTGTTTACCGTAAGAAAATTAAAACCGGTAAAGAAAACAAAAACAGGATTTTCCACAGATATCAAAGTTCTTGAAATCTTATCGAAAGAAGATGTTGTGCCGGCTCTTGTTTTAAAACACAGACGTCTGGCAAAATTAAAGTCAACATATGTTGATTCTCTCCCTCAACTTGTAAACCCTCAAACAGGAAGGGTTCATACCCACTTTCTTCAAACAGGAACAGCGACCGGTAGGCTTTCAAGTAAAGACCCCAACCTTCAGAACATTCCTATCCGTTCAGAGGAAGGGCGAAAAATACGCAAGGCCTTTATAGCAGAGGAAGGGAAAATTCTTCTCAGTGCTGATTATTCCCAAATTGAGCTGGTAGTACTGGCCCATCTGTCCGGTGATAAAGGACTTAAGGAGGCATTTACGACCGGCGTGGATGTACACAGAATGACAGGTTCTCTCATTTTCGGAGTACAACCGGAAGAAGTAACAAAAGATCAGCGTCGTATAGCCAAGACTATCAATTTTGGGGTTATGTACGGTATGTCGGCTTTCAGGCTCTCACGGGAGCTTTCTCTGCCAATGAAAGAGGCATCAGGGTTTATTAACGCATATTTTGACAGGTATGCGGGTATAAAGTCATTCATTGACAGAACTGTGGCAGAAGCGGAGGAAACAGGAAAAGTCAAAACTCTTCTGGGTCGGGAAAGAATTATAAATGGTATCAGAAGCAGAAATAAAACAGAAAAATCGGGAGCTGAGCGAATAGCTGTTAATACAACAATTCAGGGGTCTGCAGCCGATATTGTTAAAACAGCAATGATAAAAATTGTTTTACGCCTTGAACAGGAAAAGGTAAAAACCAAAATGATATTACAGGTACATGATGAACTCATTTTTGAAGTTCCGGAAGAAGAATTAGCCCTTATTACGAAGATTGTAAAAACCGAGATGGAAGGGGCGTTTTCTCTATCTGTTCCGGTTACGGTAAGTATTGAATCAGGGAAAAACTGGGGGGAACTTCACTAGGTGGTACTCGGGCTAACAGGGAAATATTGCTCCGGAAAAAATACGGTGGCAGAACTCTTTTGTTCAGAAGGTTGGTATGTAATTGATGTTGATCAGCTTGGCCATAAAGCCCTTGGAATTAAAGCCGTGGAGATAACTGATGCTTTCGGAATAAGTATATTGGATGAAAGAGGTATAATTGACAGGGAAAAACTGGGGAAAAGGGTTTTTGCCAATAAAAAATCCTTACGTATTCTTGAAACCTGTATTCACCCCGAAATGGTTCGGCTGTGCAAGCGGGAAATAGAATCCTGTGGAAGAAACAATATTGTTATAAATGCCGCCATCCTTTATAAAATGGGGTTGAATAAGCTGTGTACTGCTATTGTATGGGTAAAGGCTCCTTTTGTGGAGAGATTAATACGATCATTAAATCGGGATTCCCACACCGTTTTTCAAAGTATCAGACGAATGGCAGCTCAGCGGAAACTGGAAGCTAAATACTATTCCAAAGATGTCGATAGTTATACTATATTGAACACATCTTCGGTAGAGGATATGAAAACTGAGGTCCTTCGGGTTATTACAGCCCTGGGAGAGGGAAAATAAGATGGAACAGAAAAAGATACTGTGGATTATCATATCCGTAACTGTTTTTCTTTGTATTGTGCTGGGAGTGGGTTTGCTCTGGCTGTCTCCGGCCAAAAATGCGCAGACAGCCGGGAAGAGCACTGTTTTCGGTCAGAAAAAAGCCGGTATGGATTTTGATCCTATTGAGTGGGTGCGAAATTCCAAGGCCTATCCCGGTCTGACAGCAACAAATAAGAAAGATACTTCTAAAAATGGGAATTTTACTATTGTATATGGTGAAAACGCTGGACAAGCAGCACCAAAACCGGTAGATACAGCCAGGGAAACACCGAAAGTAAATTTGGAAGTAAAGAAACAGGTGGTTATATCATCACCTCCACCACGGAAACCCGTTAAGGTTGTTTCCAGAGCTGTCGAAACACCTAAAGTTGCCGCTGCTCCGGAAAAGGTAACAGTACGGGAATACTGGATTCAGGCCGGGTCCTACAAAGGCAGGTCCAGCGCGGATAATGCAAAAAATATTCTGTCCAAACAGGGAATTTCAAGTAGAATAACGATAAAAACAATAGGTTCAGTTGATTATTACCGGGTAAGAATTGGCCCCTATTCACAAAAGGCAGAGGCGGATAAGTTTCTTAACTGGGTAAAGAAGATACATCCGTTCGATACTAGTTATATATCTATGGTAACCGTGAAACGCTGAATGATCTCACTGCCTGTTATTACCCTGATCCCGCCTGCTTCCGGGAAGATATAGATGAACTGGAAAAAAGAACTTGTTTCTTCCTTCCGTTCACCGGATGATTTACCGCGGGAATTTGCTCTCTCCGCTGATGAGAGGTCCTGCTTCCAGGAAGTGCGGCAGAAGGGGCTACCTTTTTTGGTTCCCGCTTACTATCTCTCTTTAACAGGAACAAGTAGGAATGATCCGCTTCGTATTCAGTCTATTCCGAGAATTGAAGAATTAACAGAAAAACCAACTGAGGGTACCGATCCTCTTGATGAAGAAACATATAAGGTAACCGGC
>CAYSXD010000025.1:0-16271 GCA_964434925.1 uncultured Spirochaetaceae bacterium | reverse complement strand
TAAACTCTCCCGGGGGAAGTGTTACCGCGGGTCTGGCAATCTATGATACTATGCAGTATATAAAACCCGACATACAGACTATATGCATGGGACAGGCTGCTTCAATGGCAGCTCTTCTCCTTTCGGGAGGAACTCCCGGAAAACGGTTTTCTCTTCCTTCATCACGAATTTTGATACATCAGCCATGGGGTGGTGCCCAGGGACAGGCAGTTGATATTGGAATTCAGGCAAAAGAGATAGTGCGTATAAAAAAGCTCATAATAAATTATTTTGCAAAGCATACCGGAAAATCAACAGACCAGATTACAGCTGACATGGAGAGGGACTACTTTATGTCATCCGAAGAAGGAGTAGAATATGGTCTGATTGATGAAATATTGATAAGGAAAAAAAATGGCAAAAAATAAAGGTGACAAAACAAAAGTATGTTCTTTTTGTGGTAAAAGCGCAGATACGGCCCGCAGGCTTATTGCAGGTCCGGGAGTCTTTATCTGTGATGAATGTATAGATGTTTGTAAACGCATCCTGGATGATGAAGACAGGATGATTACTGATGATTTAACCGAGGAACTGCCAAAGCCAAAAGAGATAAAAGAATTCCTTGATCAGTATGTAATTGGACAGGAGCAGGCTAAGAAAGTACTTTCCGTCGCAGTGTATAACCATTATAAACGAATCAGCCAATGTAATAAAATTACTGAGGAAGTCGAGATTGAAAAGGCTAATGTACTAATGACGGGACCAACCGGTACAGGAAAAACTCTTCTTGCAAAAACATTGGCAAAGAAGTTAAAAGTACCTTTTGCCATCGCCGACGCGACAACCCTTACTGAGGCAGGCTATGTGGGTGAGGATGTTGAAAATATTCTTTTAAAACTTATTCAGGATGCCGGTAATAATATTTCTGCTGCCGAAAAAGGAATAATATATATAGATGAAATAGATAAAATTTCCCGAAAATCGGAAAATGTTTCAATAACAAGAGATGTTTCCGGTGAAGGAGTTCAGCAGGCCCTTCTTAAAATTATTGAAGGGACCATAGCATCAGTCCCTCCCCAGGGGGGTAGAAAGCATCCTAATCAGGAAATGCTTAAAATTAACACAAACAACATCCTTTTTATCTGCGGTGGTGCATTTGTAGGACTCGACAAGGTTATTGAAGAGCGAATAAGCTCTCATCCGATGGGATTTGGTGCTGACATACGTTCCATCAACGAAAAAGATATTGTTGAACTTTACTCCCATATGCACCCTGATGACCTTATTCATTTTGGACTTATTCCGGAATTTATCGGACGTTTACCTATTAATGTAACACTTTCTGAATTGACCGTTGAAGATCTGAAAAGAATTATTACGGAACCTAAAAATTCAATAATAAAACAATATCAGAGTTCTCTGAGGCTTGATAATGTTGAATTAAACTTTGATAACGATGCAATAGAAGCAATTGCACAGGAAGGTATTGACCGTAAAACAGGCGCCAGAGGGCTTCGCTCAATAGTAGAGAAAATCATGCTGGAAGTAATGTATGAAATTCCATCCCTTGACGGTACAAAAGAAGTACGTATAACAAAGGCAGTCGTTGAAGGCAGTGAGAAATCGGAAATAATATTCAAAAAGAAATCAGCATGAAATTTAAAGGTATGCTGGCTGGGAGCGGTAAGAGAGAACTTCCTCTTGTTCCTCTGAAGGAACTAGTCGTTTTCCCCCACATGATTGCTCCTTTCTTTGCAGGTCGACCGGCAACCATAAGGGCGCTGGAAGCAGCTATGTCTTCTGACCGGTATGTATTCCTGGTGTGTCAAAAGAATAATACGGATTCTCCTCTGGAACAGGATTTATATCATGCGGGTACAGTTGGAAAAATTATTCAAATGCTCAAACTCCCTGATGGAACGCTTCGTGTGCTTGTGGAAGGTGAACAGAGAGGCATTGTGACCAAATTCAATCATAAAAAAGATTCAACCCGTATATTATTTTCTATTATTGATGAAGATCACAGCTTTACACCCCGTACCGCTGCTCTTATGGCAAGTGCAAGAAATGCTTTTAAACGCTATGCGGGATTTCAGAAGAAAGTTGCTCAGGATATTATGGAGGGAATAGAAAAAGCAGAATATCCCGATAAACTGACAGACTTAATAGCGGCAAATATTGTTGTAAGCGTTGATAAAAAAATTGAGATACTTGAAAAAAACGATATTTTTGACCGCCTTGAATCACTAACTATAATTGTTGAATCGGAAAATGAAGTCCTTGAACTTCAAAACCGGATACATACAAAAGTTCAGAAAAAACTTGAAAAAAATCAAAAGGAATATTTCCTTAATGAACAGATACGTCAGATAAACAAAGAACTTGGAAATGACGATAATGACCCTACTGGATCCAAAGACCTGGAGCAGAGAATAACCGAGGCAATTCCGCCGGAAGAAGTTCTGTTGAAATCAAAAAAAGAACTCAAGCGACTGGCCAGACTACAGCCTATGTCCCCGGAATCCGGTGTTTTACGTACGTATCTGGAATGGATAGCCGATCTTCCGTGGAGTAGGAAAAGTACAGACAACAAGAATATTGATCTGGCGGCCGAAATACTTGATGAAGATCACTATAATATGAAGAAACCTAAAGAACGGATTCTTGACTTTATTGCCGTACGACAATTGAAGGATTCAATGAAAGGGCCGATTCTCTGCCTTGCCGGACCTCCCGGAACTGGTAAAACGTCACTTGGGAGGTCTGTTGCCAGAGCTCTGAACAGGGAATTCATTCGAATTTCCCTTGGTGGTATTAAAGATGAGGCTGAAATCCGGGGCCACAGAAAAACGTATGTAGGGGCTCTTCCCGGTAAAATAATTCAATCCATGAAAAAAGCAGGGACCCTTAATCCGGTATTTCTTCTTGATGAAATTGATAAAATGAATTCGGACTTCCGGGGAGACCCTTCCTCTGCACTTCTTGAAGTCCTGGACCCGGAACAAAATAACACGTTTGTGGACCATTATCTTGAAGTTCCTTATGATTTGTCGAGAGTAATGTTTATTACAACGGCAAATTCAATACACACAATTCCCCCTCCCCTGCGGGACAGGATGGAAATTATTGAAATCCCCGGATACACCGATTTTGAAAAAGAAAAAATTGCCTCGGAGTTTATCATCCCAAAACAGCTGAAAGAAAATGGACTGGAATGGGCTGACATCTCTTTTCAGAAATCAGCACTTTTAAATATTATCAGGCGATACACAATGGAATCAGGGGTTCGAAACCTTGAAAGGGAAATTGCTACCATTGTACGAAAAATAGCGAGAAAGGCTGTTGCAAAGGGGTTTAGTGGACATATTCAGGCAGAAAACACCGAAAAAGAATTATTCACTGTCACAGTTACGGCCAGAGGATTAAAAAAATACCTTGGCAACCGTAAATTTGATGATGATATTATTTATAAAAAACCGAGGATAGGACTAGCCTACGGGATGGCCTGGACCGAACTTGGAGGGAGACTTCTGCCTGTTGAAGTATCATTACTTAAAGGAAAGGGAAATTTAATTTTAACCGGCTCGCTCGGAGATGTTATGAAAGAAAGTGCTCAGATTGCCCTCTCTTTTATTAGAGAACATTTTAAAATTTTTAAATTAAATTCAGATTTTCATGAATCTCTGGATATTCATATTCATGTTCCCCAGGGAGCTATACCAAAAGACGGCCCGTCTGCAGGTATTACTCTTACGGCGGCTATGGTATCGGCACTTACCGGAAAAATAATACGCACCCAGACAGCGATGACCGGTGAAATAACATTAACAGGGCGGGTTCTTCCAATTGGCGGTGTAAAAGAAAAAGTTCTGGCAGCATACAGGAACAAAATGGAAACGGTACTGCTTCCAGGGGATAATAAACGGGACACAGAGGAACTTCCTAAGGAAGTATTGTCAAATCTAACTTTCTATTTTGCCGATTCTGTCCGGAACGCGCTGGATATACTCTTTGATAGTTAAGATTAGGATAATTCCCCGGATTTTCACAAAAAAGAGATAATATTTTTTACTTGATTTTGCCAACTGGAGTCTCTATAATTGAATAGTTAGATGAGGAGGAGAATACCTTGAAAAAATTAATACTGTTTTTTACTTTTTTTATTGTCGCAGTTGGGATGTGTTCCGCACAATCTTCCGACATGTATGTTAAATCAGTACCAATCAGCAAAGTTTACAATCTTAAACTTGGATTTCGTATTGTTTACATGAAAAGCAATACACAAATGCAGGTCTTTTACATACCTGATACATGGTTTGAAACAGCGGCGGTATCCGGTTCTGCTCCAAAAGCAGAGGTTCTTTACGGTAATGAGGATACATATCCTTATTTTTCAATCTTCTGGGCAAATGGGAAATTTGATCATATCAGACTTTATTTAAAAAGCAACCTTGAAGATCCGTCATGGGGAGGTATCAACCCCGCATGGGGGAATCTGGATGACAAGTTCAAGATTGACACTCTCAAACTTGAATTTTAATCATTCATTAAACAACATAGAGAAACCTAAAAAACACCACCGGTAACCGGTGGTGTTTTTTAAAGGAAAGCATGGATACTTCTGTTCCTAAAGATATTATCACAGCTATAAAGAACTTTAACTCCTTTATCATTATTGGACATAGAGAGCCGGATGGGGATGCGCTAAGTGCTCAGATTGCCCTTGGCAGCTTTTTAGAACGAAAAAAGAAATCCGTTATCCTTGTTTCACCAGGTCCTTTTGACCGGCCGGAAATAGCTAACCAGGAAAAGCTATTCTTAAAACATATCCCTGCGTCTCTTTCGAAAAATACAACCCTTACTGTTATTGTCGACTGTTCAACTATTGACCGGATAGGGTACCTGGCCGGGGAAATAGAAAGTATGAAAATTGTTGTTATAGATCATCATTCTTCAGGAAAACCTTTTGGTGATTATAAATTTATTAACTCGGAAGCCCCTTCCACCACATTTTTAATTCAACAGATAATTGAAGCTTTTAAAGATGTCCCGACCCCTGAGGAAGCAGACCTCCTTTTTTTTGGACTGGCAACGGATACAGGATTTTTCAGACATCTGGATTTCGGATCAGGAGACACGTTAAAAGCAGCCGGCAGACTTGTTGACGCAGGAACATCACCGAAGGAAGCACACTTCAGGATGTATGGCAACAGAACGTTTGAATCACGTGAATTACTGGGGATACTACTGGCAAAGGCTGTACCCTTCTTTAACGGGAAGCTGGTTTTAGTAAAAGAAACAGAAGTGGAAGTTTCCCGTTTCGGGAAACAAAGCAGAGATTCCGATATACTCTACCAGCTTCTTTTTTCCGTTAAGCAGGTAGAAGTAATTCTGTTGCTTCGTTATGAATCTGAAAATGAGATTTCAGTAGGACTTCGCTCTATTAATAACGTGGATGTCGGCCTTGTGGCAAAAATGTTCAGCGGAGGCGGGCATAAAAAAGCCGCCGGATTTACCTGGGCAGGTACCTTTGATACGATACAGAATAAACTTATAGACATCTTCCGTACAAAATTTGAATGATACTGGAGTTGACAGGGAAAACACGAAAGCATACTATTTATATATGAAAAAAAATAGTATAGAAAAACCTACCGGCAATGATCCTGATTTTTACAAAAAAGAATATGAAAAAAATCAAAAAATTGAAAACCTCATAGTAACTCTTTCAGCAGATTTTTTTTCTGTTGATTCGAAAAACATCGAAAAAACAATACACAGGTGGATGATTGAAATTGCAAATACTCTGGATGCTGACATATCTGTAATTTTTTTAAAAAATTCCTATAACCATTTTTTTATCAGTGATTACTGGCGGAAAGAAACCATTATTAAACCAACTTTCTATGACCCCGTTGAAACATTTCCCTATCTGACATCGTTAATTCTTAAAGGAAATATTATTACTGTCTCATCTATAGATGAATTACCAAATGAAGCTGAAATTGACAAAATAAATTTAAAAAAATTCGGAACAGAATCTTTTCTCTTATTCCCGCTCGGAGTGAGTGAACAGATACTGGGGTCTTTTCTTTTTGCGTATAAGGCTCCCCATGTTTTCCGGGATAAAAGTTTTATAGATAAAATAAGGTTTATTGTACATATTTTTTCCGCCGTATTAAGGCGGGAGTACGATCTTGAAAAGATGAAAGAACGTATAGAATATGAAAGTTTACTTTCTCATTTATCAAAAGATTTTGTTACAATTAAAACTGATGAAATAGATAACAGAATAACATACTGGCTTCACAAGTCCGCTGAGAGCCTTGGAGTTGAAAGAGCTCTTCTGTACAAACTTAACGATGAAGATAAATTCTATCTGACAAATACCTGGAGATTGTCAGAGAGTAAACCGGTTGCATCGTATGATCCGGAGAAGCATTTTCCATGGATAAATAATCAACTGAGAGCCAATAAGAAGGTTATTATTACGAATTTGACAGCTTTTCCGGAAGAAGCTCAGATTGACAAAAGTAATATGCCCCCCGGTAAAACCATTTCTGCTCTTGTACTTCCTCTGTTTGCGGAGAATAAAATTGTTGGAGCTCTTGCTTATTACAGTACTAAACTGAAGTTCAATTTGAGTACTGATCTTACTCAGAGGCTTGAAACAATTGGCCAGGTTTTTGCAACAGCTCTGCTCAGACAAAGGACATCACGAAATCTTGAAGAGGAGAAAGAGCGTCTGGCGGTCACATTAAAAAGCATTGGAGACGGGGTTATTACAACAGATATTCTTGGCAATATCACTCTGCTCAATAACGTTGCCGAAGAACTCACAGGGTGGACTCAAAATGAAGCCAGGGGTGTTCCGCTCTCCATGATTTTCAAAATAATTGATGAACGAACAGGAGAGCCACTACGTTCTCCGGTAGAAAAAGTTCTTGAAACCTCCGGAATTGTTACCCTTTCCAACCACACTGTGCTTATTGACAAAAAAGGGGATCGAAAAATTATTTCTGACAGCGGCGCGCCAATTAAAGATTCTGAGGGGCATATTCTTGGAGTTGTTCTTGTATTCAGAGATATTACCCTTGAAAGTAAAAAGGAAGCTGATATTTTAAAGCTTAAAAGACTTGAGAGTATCGGGGTCCTTGCCGGCGGTATTGCACATGATTTCAATAATATTCTTACCGGTATCATGGGCAATATCAACCTGGCACTTTTATCTGATAATAAAACTTCCGAAGTAAAGATATATCTTGAAAAATCAATAAAAGGATGTGAACGGGCGGCCGCTTTGACGCAGAAACTTCTTACTTTTTCCAGAGGAGGAGCTCCAGTCAAAGAAAATGCTTCAATCGATGAAATTGTAACTGAATCAATTGATTTTATTCTTCATGGCAGCAATATCCGGACTGAAACATTTATTCAGGATGGATTATGGGCCGCTAAAGTAGACAGAAATCAAATATCCCAGGTCATTCAAAATCTCATCTTAAATAGTGTGGAAGCAATGCCGGATGGAGGCATTATTTCACTATCCTGCAAAAACAGAGTATTGGGGAAAAAATTTGCAAACCAGGGAAACTATATACAGATAACAATAAAGGATACCGGTACGGGTATTGCCAAAGAGAATTTGGAAAGAATCTTTGACCCCTATTTCTCAACAAAAAATTCCAGCAGCGGACTGGGACTTGCAATAACGCATTCAATAATTAATAAACATGAAGGATTTATTGAAGTTACCTCAGAACATGAAAAAGGTACGGAGGTTTCACTTTTTTTACCTGCAACAGCTTATTATTCAGTTTTGCCGCTCAATACAAAAGAACAGGAACCTCTCCAAACAACCGGAAAATATTCTATTCTGGTCATGGATGATGAACAAATTATCAGAACATTACTTGAAGCTATGCTTGACAACCTTGGGCACACTGTTATTTCGGTTAAAAACGGGGAAGAAGCAGTAACCGCATATCAGCATAATAATTTTGACCTTGTAATCCTTGATATCACCATTCCAGGTGGAATGGGAGGGATAGAAACTATACAAGTGCTAAAAAATATTGATCCGGGAGTAAAAGCCCTCGTATCAAGTGGATATGCGAATAGCCCTATTCTGTCTGATTTCGAATCATACGGTTTCCTGGCAGCACTGGCAAAACCGTATCTTCTACAGGAATTGGAAGCTGCTGTTAACAAGGTAATGCAAAAATGAAGCGAACGTACCGGATAGATGGTATTATATATTTTGAGAGTACTTTTTTCAGAGGCATCTTTATGTAAATATATGTAAATGATAGGTTTCTATTCCCACGTTAAGGGACATTTTTTAGGCATGCTTATTGCTGTATCTTTTGTTAAAAGGAGATACAATCATGAAAACAAGTCTTATAACAAAAAAGGTACTGGACTATCAGAAAACGCATGAAAGAAAAACAGAGCTTATTCAAAGTATTGCCCATTATATCTACTCCTGTCAGATAGTTAATAACTATCTGACTGCTGATCAAAAGAGTGAGTTTCTCTGCTTTTTTTATAAAGAAATTGAACACACGGTAGAGAAATTTTCCTATAATGGAAAACCCTTTGAATTCTATCTGGGCACAATCTTAAAATGGAGAATAAAATCGTATCTTAACGAGGTAACAATAGACAGGCAAATATCCCATACACTTCAGGATGCCCATTTCATACAAAGTGAACGGATTGATTATAAAGATTATTTCAGTAAGAAAGAATTTGAAATTCATGAACGGATTACAGGAATTTTATCAACTGAAATTGATAGAAGCAGACTTCTTTATCTTTTTTTTAAGGAATACTTCATAGCTGACCAGAAATACCTACCATATATATCTAAAATGACGGGATACTCAGAAGAATGGATACTAAGGCAAATTGAGAAGTTACGGGTTATTCTTGAAAAGAGATTGAAAAGATTCAGAATGCTTTCTGAGAAACGGAACCGTACCTATTTCCAGCTCTATCAGGTAGAAAAGAAAAAATATAATGCCGCAATGAAGGAGAATACAGACCTGATGACCGTCAAAATAAAAATATTGGAAAAGCGCCTCCACACGACAAATAAAGAAATAGCAAAATTCTCAATTCGTCCAACACACAGGGAAATTTCAGATATCACAGGTATCCCCAAAGGAACAATTGATTCCGGATTCTATTACTTTAAAAAACACTGCCGGGAAATCATGGGTGAATCGGAAAAAGCTGCATAACTCTGGACTTATAAAGAGGGATAATATATTCTCACTCTATGGAAATACTCATTGCAACACAGAATAAACATAAATTGGAAGAGTTCAAATTAATTTTGGCCGGTCACCATCTGTTAACTCCAGCAGATCTGTCAATTGATTTTGATTTTGAAGAAACGGGAACAACATTTTTGGAAAACTCTTTAGGAAAAGCCAGTGCACTTTTTAATCTTACGGGAAAACCGGTTCTGGCAGATGATTCCGGTTTAATTGTGCCGGCCCTGGGAGGAGAACCGGGAATTTATTCAGCACGGTATGGTGCAAAACAAGGTGGAGAAAATTTAGAAGCATCGGAAAGAAACACGTATCTTTTAAATAAAATGGATGGCATTACTGACAGAAGTGCTCTTTTTACCTGCTGTATGACCCTCATTCTAAATCCATACCGACTTTTTACGGTACAGGAAAGTGTAGAAGGAATTATTACCCACGTACCATCGGGCAGTAATGGTTTTGGGTATGACCCTCTCTTTTTTTTGGAAAGCTATAATAAAACAGTGGCAGAATTACCGGAAGCTGAAAAAAATAAAATTTCACACAGGGCTGTAGCCGGGAAAAGAATGGCAGCCCTCATACAAACACTGGAGAAAAATAATGAAAACTGAATCCATCTCACATATACCGGAGCGAAACGAAGTTGTTCCCCGGGATACCTGGGATTTAAGTAAGCTTTTTACTTCTGAAAACGAGTGGGAAAACGATCTTAAAAAGCTGAAAAACAACATTCAAAATATTGAACCATACAGGGGAACACTTCATTCATCAGCCGACCACCTGAGGGAATTTCTCGAACGGGTGAATGAACTGGAAATGCTCAGCGAAAGTCTGGGAAATTATGCTTTTTTAAAAACAGCAGAGGATGCGGGGGACAGTAAAAATCAGGACAGAATGGCCCGCTACATGAGAACTGCTTCCACTTTAAGCTCAGGGTTAAGCTTCTTTTATCCGGAACTGCAGTCAATTGATACCGACATTATCGATTCCTTTTTATTGAGCAGTTCTCTTTCAGAGTTTACTATCAACTTAAAAAAAATACTAAGGTTTAAACCGCATATACTTTCTTCCGGTGAGGAAAAGCTTCTTGCATTACAGACAGAATCGAATGAAACACCGCGCAAAGTTTTTTCAGCATTAACAGACGTTGATCTGGAGTTTGGAACAGTAAAGACTTCAGATGGCGATATTCCGTTAAGCCAGTCCACTTTCGGAATGCTGCTCATTAACAGAGACAGGAAGGTACGGGAACAGGCATACAGACAGTTCTACCACATTTTTGAAACTCACAAAAATACTCTTGCCTCTCTCTACGCGGGAAGTGTGCAGCTGGATATTTACAAAGCAACAGCACGGAACTATTCATCCACGAGAGAAATGCATTTATTTCCCGATAATGTACCGGAAGCAGTGTATGATAATCTTATCAATACAATCCATGAAAACCTGCCGGTACTTCACGAATATTATTCTTTCAGAAAACAGGTTCTTAACCTTGAAACATTAAAACACTGGGATGTGTATGTTCCCCTCGTCAATTCAGTTGAAACACACTACAGCTATGAAGAGGCAGTAACAACAGTTGTGGAGGCACTGAAACCTCTTGGGAAAGAATACTGCGGAATAATACAGAACGGACTTCTCGGCAGATGGGTAGATAGATATGAGAATAAGGGAAAGCGGTCCGGGGCCTTCTCTTCCGGCGGATACAATGGGGACCCTTATATTCTTATGAATTATAAGGAAACAGTTCTCAGGGATCTTTTTACGCTGGCTCATGAAGGCGGTCATTCCATGCATAGCTGGTACAGTGTAAGAAATAACCCTTTTCAGCACTATAACTATACCATTTTTGAAGCGGAAGTAGCCTCAACCTTTAACGAACAGCTTGTTGCACGATATCTTCTGGATAATGCGAATGACGAAAGCATGAAAGCATACATCATTGGAAAAGAGCTTGACGATATTATAGCTATAATCTTCCGTCAAACAATGTTTGCCGAGTTCGAACACAGAGCCCACAGAATGGTGGAAACGGGGACGCCCCTGACGGTTGATTCTATCAGAACTCTCTACAGGGAACTGCTGGGAACCTACTTCGGGAATACATTGAGACTGGAAGAAGTCAGCGATCTTGAAGCATTTCGTATTCCCCATTTTTACCGGGCCTATTATGTGTACAAATACGCCACGGGACTTTCCGCATCAATTGCCCTATCCCGGAGAGTGCTGAACGGTGGAGAAAAAGAAAAAGCGGAGTATCTTGGTTTTCTTAAATCAGGCGGATCAAAATATCCTCTGGAAACATTAAAAGGAGCAGGCGTTGACATGAGCTCTCCGAAGCCGGTTCAGGATGCTATGAAAGTGTTTAAAAATCTTCTGGAAGAATTGAAAGCATCTCTAAAATTCTAAAAAACAGCCGAATTCTGTTGACTAAACAACTGCTTTAAGGTAGTTTTACAGTGTATTGACAAGCTGCAGTGGTGGAATTGGTAGACACGCTAGCTTGAGGTGCTAGTGGCCGCTAGGCTGTGGAAGTTCAAGTCTTCTCTGCAGCAAAAAAAGACAGTTATCCAATAGGGTGACTGTCTTTTTTTTTCAAAAAAAGAAAGACCTGAACTTACGAAGTGAACGCCGAATGTCTGTGAGGATAAGCGGACAGGATGTCCGGTTTGGGCCAATGCATAAAAGAATAACCAGATAAAACTATAGTATTTATTTTTATGGATCTGGGAAATAGTTGGAGATTGTGGATAAAGAATCAACACAGGCAGGGAAAAAGTGCTTTACCCCAGAGAGAATTAAGGATACCATGATTTAATAAAAAACGGGAGAGAAGTATGAAGAAAAAGTATACCTTTCTAATTATATTCTTGATTATTTCCAGTTTAACGGTTTTTGCTGAGAGATTTGTGCATCCTCTTGATTTTACTGGAAGCGACAAAGATAAACAGGCTGTAATTACCTATATTAAAAAGAATGTTAAAGACACTTACACTGCCATAGGTATGGGAGATCCGGCAACACTTCGCATGATGGAAAATGAAGAACTGAACGCTTTTAAACAGTTAACAAAAGCAACAAACAGGACTTTGTTAGATGAAGTCATCCAAACATATTGTAATATTGGGATGTGCAGTTATACAACAATTCTTATGATGTATGATGAACAGCTAAAAGCCAGCCAGCAACAACTTAGCTGGTAAAAATATAAAAAAAAGGAGCTACTATGGCAGAAACGAAAGAAACTGAAAAATCATATTTTGACGGGGGGTTACTGCAGCTTATCGGTTGGTCTCTGTTGGGAACGCTAATTACAATCTTCACTATTGGTATCTGCTTTCCGTGGGCATTGTGCATGGTTTATGGCTGGAAAATCAATCATACTGTTATTGAGGGAAAGCGTCTTAAATTCACCGGGAAAGCTGTTGGTTTATTTGGATTATGGATAAAATGGATACTTCTATCAATTATTACTCTCGGAATTTACGGTTTCTGGGTAAATATTTCGCTGGAAAAATGGAAAGTTAAGAATATCGTTTTCGAGTAAAGTTGTTCCGCGGGGCTAAAGCCCCGCAATGGTTACCCTCCTCTTCTCTGACCAACTCCTCGATGAAATGCGGCTCTATTAGAGTTTTGACGGTTGACAATATATAAAACTACTAACATATTATGCCAACAGCGTGATATACTTGCCATATAGATTATAGATAGTCATTAATGTACAGCAAAATGGAAAGATGCAGTGGATTTTGATGATAAAAGTGAAGAAAATTTAGCTTTAGCGGAAGATTGTTTACGGAGAAAAAAGTACTTTACAGCAGTAATTGGGAGAACCTACTATGCTGTGTTTCATAAGGTAAAACATTATCTGACCAAAACAGGATTTGACTATGATAAATTCCTGGTAGATAATGGATATAAACAGAGAGCTTTCTCGCATGGGACATTACGACACGCTATTTCATGGTATCTATCTAATAGGGGGTATAAATACCAGGACTTGTTGTTACTAAATAAAATTGATGATTTATATACTATCAGAAGAAAAGCCGATTATAAAAAAGAAAAGATGGATTTCTGGGATCTGAAGAACTCCTTAAGTGATGCTTCAGAAGTAATAGAATTTATCAATAAGATAGAAGGATAGAGTAAATGGATAAGAAGATTGAAAACGTTTTTGGTATAGTCGAAGAAAGAATTCTTGAACACTTCCCGAGTGTTAATGTTGAAATTGAACACGATAAAGAACGAGAAGAATATTTTATATCTATAGATGATTCTGATATTTATCATAGTGAATCGTTTCAACTACTGATTACCGAGTTAAGTTTTGAAGTTATATGGCCTGCACATATCCCTGGAGTATTTTTTACTTATGAAAAACAATATATTATTGAAAATTGGTCAATAAATTTCTTCCAGGGATCAATTTATGAAATAAACTATGATGATAATCAAGGTTTTTCCCTACCACCGGACGGTATCATCCTTAATATTACCGGAATTCAAAAGGCAGCTTAATATGGACGAAACAAAACAACCAGGAATTAACTTTAATAATATTATCCTAAAAGAAGTTACCTTTAGACGATCTCCCGGAATTATAGAAAAACCGGAATTGGATATTAATTTTAATGTGATATCTGCAATATCAGAAGATAAGAAATCCTTGAATCTTGAAGTTGTTACCATTCTTAAAGAGAAGAAAGGACTCTTTAATCTTGAATTCTCCTTAATTGGCAATTTCTCCATAATTGGGAACAGCGAGAATATGTCCCTCGAAGAATTCTCAAAAACGAATGCATCAGCTTTAATGATGCCTTATATTCGAGAAACTATTTCTAATATTACACTTAGAAGTGGATTAAAACCTGTAATAATACCGCCAATCAACATCATTTCTATGGTAAATAAAAAGACGGCAACGATAGATTCAAATTCTTAATACTTTTTACTATAGAGAAATTTCTGATCCATCATCAACTACATAAATAAGCTCATGAGACGAATGATATTCCTTCGACACTTTTAAACCGTAACGGGTTTTTGCCACCTAGGCATTCCGCTTCAAATGTTTTTTTTGGTGACTGTCTTTTTTTATGTATTTATAAACCATACAATTATTCTGCTTGTTCAAAATGACTGATGCAGTTACGCCCGTTTTCTTTACTGTGATAAAGAGCTTCATCAGCAGACTTCAAAACCGTTTCAGGAGTCTGCTTTTCATTCGTAACCGTCGCAATACCAATGCTTACCGTTACATATTCATGAATAATCGATCCGTCATGGAGAATTGCCTCTCGAGCCAGATCCTGCTGTATCTGTTTTGCCACAACTTCAGCACCTTTCGCATCCGAAAATCCAAGGAGGACAAGAAACTCCTCACCTCCATACCGGTATACCCAGTCTGTCGTCCGGTTTATCCTTTTTTTCAGAAGAGAACCAAAAATTTGAAGACAGGTATCACCTTCCGGGTGTCCGTATAAATCATTATAAGCCTTGAAATAATCGATATCAATCATGATAATGGAATAGGGATTCTTTGCCCTGAGGTAAACATCATGCAGAAAGGCGAGTTTTTCATCCAGATGCGCTCTGTTGTACAAACCGGTTAGATAATCAGTCTGTGACAACCGTTCCAACTCCCGCGATTTCTCTTCGTTCATTATTCTTTCTGTTTCATATGCTTTCTCAAAAGCAATCAACAGAATAATGATGAATCCGGAAACCACTGGGACAGTTACAATCCAGTCCATAAACTGACCCTGAGCTGTGAGAGTCGTAAATATTTCACGCTGAAACCTGAAAAGAACAACCAGTGCCATATTAATAAAAATAACGGAAATATTCAGAAATATACGCTCCCATCCTTTTGTAGTATAACTGATAAGTATAAATAAAAGAAAAGAATACATTATTCCGGGAGAAACAAGCCCTGAACTTGTTAATCCGCTGGCAGGCAGAAGAATGAGCGTAAGGGTATATATTCCGATTCGGTGAATGAGCTTTACCTTATACCGCTTGAACGAAAGAACGAGAAGTATAAAACTGAACAGCCCGATAACGATCCATTTATAGTTGAAAATAAAATTGAGCCCGTCAACAATATTTGCAAGGATTGTAAAAGAGGAAAGAACGGCAAAGAAAAACATATAGGAAAGAAACATCCTTTCCTTTATGGGATATCTCTTCCTGAATCCAGACAACTTATCCTCTAATACAGTCATTTATCACCTTAAAAATCACAGTTTTTCTTTCAGTCATCACCTCATTGCAACAGTCAGGAAAACGGAAGCGCAATATCCTGAAGGTGATACTCTGCTTTCTACCATTATTTTATACTTTCGGCACTGACTGTCTAGCTGAAAGATACCAAATTCTTGCTTTTTTTCATATTTCAGGAAAAAGAGGGGCCGCGGCTAAAAACCGTTATACAACTGACGTATACTCTCACCGGTTACAGATTTTAACCGGATATAATTGATGAATATATTTTCCGTCTCTGTAATAAAATCATTCTGTGCTTCCTTGCAGTTCAATGCAGCCTGCAGCACTTTCGTCTTTAAAATCGTCCCGTTTGAATACTCTATTCGTTTGATCTTTAACTGTTTTCCTGCTCTTTCTGTTTGAACTTTTTTAAGTTTTAAAATATCAGGAGCAGTATTATTTTCGGTTACAAGAGACCAGATTGTGGTCTTCAGGGATCTTTTCGAGTCTTCATAATTCATTTTATACGCTGCCACATGGGCTTTTGAACGGCTTTTTTCTTTTCCTGTTGCGACAGATGAGTTGACGATTGCATCATTGTACCCTTTATACAGTTCATACATCCTAAGATTAAACACACAGGAGGGATTTATTTTTTCCGCACGATCAAGACACTCCTTGAATTCCGCTCTTTTCCACGGTATTGACGGGATTTTTCCTTCAGGGAAAACCTGATCTTTATCAGTATACTCCATGCCTATTTTCTGCACAAACCTTCTGTACGCCTTTACATAAGCACTCTTTGCG
>CAYSXD010000024.1:0-17006 GCA_964434925.1 uncultured Spirochaetaceae bacterium | reverse complement strand
TTGCGTTGTGGTCAATTTTCCCGTTTTCAAGTTTTGGTGCTGCCCAGGTTGTCCATTGGAATTTAGGTTCAATTATTTTTTCATAGGTTTTTCCGGATAAAAGAGCTGCTGTTTCCTTGTCTTTTTCCAAATCATCAAGATATTTCAGAAACAAAATCCAGGAAGTTTGTTCTACATAATCCAGTTCACTACCGCAACCTGCGTCTTTGTGCAATATATCGTCTATATTTTTAAATACTTGTTCAAACATATTCTACCTTTATATTAAAATTATTCTTTTCTTCGCCCGGCATGGACGCCGGGCTTCTTGGGGCGCGGGAATTTTAAGACCGACCACAGTTTATTATATCATATTTAAAAAAACGCCTTGGCGCGGTATTGCCGATAACTACCCGATATCCCTAGGTTATTTCCAGATACTTCTTTAAACCTTCTTTAAGAATGGTTATTGCGGCCTTTAAGTCATCTACATTTAATACGTAGGCAAGGCGTATCTGATTTTTTCCGAGTCCCTCAGTCGCATAGAACCCGGCTGCCGGCGCAACCATTGTGGTTGCTCCCTGAAAACGGAAGTCAGTCAGCATCCAGCGGGCAAAATGGTCCGTGTCTTTCACAGGAAGCTGCGCAATTATATAGAACGCTCCTTCCGGTTTTTTTACTATTACACCAGGGATTTCCGTCATGGCATCAAAAGCATAATCGCGTCTCTTTTTATATTCCCTGTTAACCTCTTCAAAATAGGACGCTGGTGTATCTACTGCCGCTTCAGCTGCCATCTGGTCTATCGTCGGAGGGCAGAGCCGCGCCTGCCCAAGTTTTAAAACAACGTCCAGGAATTTCCGGTTCCGTGAAATTAACCATCCGACTCGGGCACCACACGCTGAATAACGTTTGGAAACGGAATCAATAAGTACCGCATTTCCCTCTATACCTTCAAATTCGAGAATGGAAAGTGCTTTGCGTTCACCATACGTGAACTCACGGTACGCTTCATCCGAAAAAATATACAAATTATATTTCTTCGCAAAATCAATAAGGTCATTGAGCCTTTCCCTGGAAAAAACCGCGCCTGTGGGATTCCCCGGATTTGAAAACAGAACGGCTCGTGTTTTATCTGTTCTGACCTTTTCAAATTCTTTTATGGGGGGCAGTTGAAAACCATCTTCAATCCGTGTTGTGACAGGAACAATCCGTACACCGGCCATTGCCGCAAATCCATTATAATTGGTATAGAACGGTTCAGGAATAATAACCTCGTCACCCGGTGAAAGCGCCGCCATAAAAGAAAAAATTATTGCTTCACTTCCGCCGGTAGTAATAAATACATTATCCGTATTTATTTTAATGCCTCTACTCCTATAGTTCTCAGCCAGCTTATCACGGTAGCTGGTGAGGCCGGCACTGGGGCCATACGCAACAACTTCCGGAATATCCTGATATGCTTTTCTCATCCCTTCGGGAGTTCTTATATCCGGTTGACCAATATTAAGATGATAAACCTTAACTCCATCCTTTTTTGCTTTATCCGCAAAAGGAGCAAGTTTACGAATAGGGCTCTCCTGTAAAAAATTATTACGCAAGGATACCGGTAACGACATAATGAGTTCCTCCATTTTTATATTTATTTTTTTGCCAGCTGCTGGACAATGTATATTTCAATATAACGTATAAACACATCTTTCTTCTTAATCTTTTCAAACGCGACATTTTCACCCAGATGCTCCGCAATGTTACGTATCCGATTTTTATCCGGTGGTTTTACCGAAAAGCCTCTGCGCATTCCCCGCAGATAATCCCGGATCATCGAATTGACATCTTCTATCAAGTCATCTCTGGAACGGCCTTCCATAAGTGGGTTCCAGACAATCGTTAAAGAATTAGCTTCCTCTTCCAAAGTGCTGTCCTCTCCAACATACTGGACCTTAAGTTTATTTACCAGATCACGATAAATTTTAAGCTGCTCTTTTGAAGTGGCGCTTCTTCCTGAAGAGACCCCTCTATGCAGGGGAGGCTCTTCTTTCTCAACTTTTACTGCAGCTTTTTCCACTTTACTTTCGCTAATCTCAGATTTGACCGGTGTATAACGATACGATTCCGCCGGTTTTGTCGTTTTTGAATAAAGGCTTGAAGGATCTTTTATGTTTTCAGCACTCTTTTTCACTCCCACAAAAATCTTTTTTAAAAGCATTCCAAGGGGACCTATGAGCGGTAATGTTTTCCACAGAGGAAGTGTTGATTTTGCATCGGCATAAAGAGAATGACGGTCAAGGCGGAATATTTCATCCAGAGGGATAAGGGCTTCTTTATTCCGCGTAAATAAACGTTCGGTTTCAATAAAAATTTCTTTGGGAGGTTTCGTTTCTTTCAGACAAATCCTTAAAAAATCCGGACGCAGAAGAATCGCTAACAAAGGGTCAATATTGGTAAAACGCCTTTCAATATCAGCAAGAAAGACTTCTCTTTTATACATTCCCGGGACCCGTTTAAATCTACCAAGAACATAGCCCCATTCTTCGATATACTGCTTTTTTAATTCCCTGCCCATCTCCTGGATTTTACGAAGTGTTAAAGAAAGATACTTCTCCTTATTAAGAAATAAATCCCTGTTGCTGTCTTTTGAATTAAATTTTAACACATCGGGAAGCGCCTGATCATTTTCGGGAGTGCTTCTTCTGGTCAGATATTCGGCAAGCTCACTCCTGTTTATTTTTCTCGAAAGAGGGAATCCGCTTTTATCCCGGAAACCTATAATCTCGGAAAACGAAAAAAGATAGGGGGATTTTCGTAACCCGACATCAACCATTTTTAAGGCAGCCTCTCTATCACGGGTTTTCTGTTTCGATCCCTTAAAATAGAGATTATAAAAACCTATGAGATATGCTGCCTGTGAAAAAGCCGTTTCCTTATCCAATTTATCTTTTTTTTCCCGGAATTCTTTCAGAACCAACCCGGCAAAATGGGACCAGAACTGAAACGTAAAATCATCCGGATTAGTAATGGTTGTTATGGCCTGTTCCCGGTTGGAAAGAATTTTAGCAAACATATCTTTTAAATTCTGATCTTTATGCTGGAAAACTCCTAAAAGCTTATGAAAAATAAAATCATAGTTTCTACGATCACTAATGTAGACTCTGAATTTTGATATACAGAGCTGCAGAAGTTCGGGATAGAGAAAGTTCGAAACTGTTATTATACTTTTTAATCCTTCCGGAAAAACAAGTCTCAAGAGTTCAGGAGTTTCCTTTTCTCTCTCCCTGGCGTCTTTAAGCCTCTCTACAAAGTCAATCTTAATATCAACAACCCGTATCATTTCCGTAGGGAATACCCCCCCTAGATACTCTTCATAGGGAAATGGTTTCTCAGGATCCTTTTCGACATCTTTAAATGCCTTTTTCACACTTTCAAGATAGTAATCGTTCATAATAACTGAAGAAGGGAATCCTTCTTCCAACTGGAGAGTACAGATGCCGTTTCTTTCCACCCTGTGAAGTATATTAACAAACGCATCCGAATCATAACTGGAAAAATCGGTAAACGCTTTCTTCTTTTTTCTAATTTCCAGACTCCATAATCCCGCATATTTTTCCAAATCCGCAAAACTAATTACCGGAGTTTTTTTCTTTCTTGTGTAGGTTTTGATTATATAAACTAAATCCTGAAGGTCGGACATATTGTAGAGTATAGAGTCAGTTTCACTATTTTTCAACCATGTCGATAAATTATCGTTCTTTATTTATAAAGATTCAAAAATATTCCACAATGGACCATCAGGGGCAGGAGCGGTAATATTAATAATCTCCTTCGTTACCGGATGATCAAAAACGACCCTACGTGAATGGAGGTGAATTCCTCCTCCGGGATTTGACCGGGGAAAACCATATTTCATATCTCCCTTTATTCTGCACCCGGCAGCGGCAAACTGAGCACGTATTTGATGATGCCTTCCGGTATGAATCTGTATTTCCAGGAGAAAGTAGCGGTCTGTAGCCCCCGCAACCCGGTACGTCAACCTTGCCAGCTTACTCTCCGGCTTTTTACTCTTAAAAGCGTACGATTTATTCTGTTTTCTGTTTCTGGTAAGATAATGCTCCATGGTCCCTTTTTCTGCGGGAGGCATCGCATCAACAACAGCCCAGTAGATTTTTTCTATTCGTCCCTCCCTCAATAGTTGATTCATTCTACTTAGAGCTTTTCCCGTCTTCGCGAATATTACAATACCACTGGTAGGTCTGTCTATTCTGTGAATAATTCCTAAAAAAACATTCCCCGGCTTTTTATATCTGGTTTTAAGATATTCTTTAACACGTTCAGAGAGAGGTTCGTCTCCTGTTTTATCTCCCTGCACTATTTCGGAAGAATGCTTGTTAACAACTATAAGGTGATTATCCTCATAAAGTATTCTGCCTTTCATTTCTTTATCTTGATAAATTTAATTGATTTAATCTCTTTCGTGCTTAAACGTACGCCATTTGCTTTTGAACTTTTTATCAGAAAGGAAGAGAGTGGTATCTTCTCTTCAAGAATCTTTACCTTCGGTTTTGGCTTATAGTTTATAATGAGTTCTACATCGTCTTTAATTGTAAGCTTGAGGATTTTACATTTTTCAGGGATAAAAGCGTATGTTTTATCCGTAATATATTTTTCTATTCTGAACCGCTTCAGATGAATATAATGATTCTCTTTATTCTGATAAAGCACCGTAAAAACAATCGAATGGAGATTTTCTTTATCCGCCAGACCGCAAAAATGTATCCCTTTATCCACAAAAAGCCTCCCGGGAATATTTACTACCGAGTAAATCCCGTTTTTCCGCATAACGAGAATTTTATCATACAGCGAAACCTTAAACAGCGGTTTCCCTGCTTTAACTTCAGTGCCTAAATACCCTGTCAGCTCATCATAAAAAAGATCAAGATCCCGCCTCGCTGCTTCACGTACATCTATTTTCTTAAATGAGGTAATCTCGGTTTTTCTCTTGAATTTCGATCCATGCTCAGTAATAATTTCATCTAAAAACGAAACGGCATACCCGGTAAGATCCTGTAAACAGCCCCTCACTTCTCTCAACCCGGCATTTATTTCCTCTATCTCCTTTCTGGCTTTATTTATATCATACAGTGAAATTCTTCGTATGGGGATTTTTAATAATCTTTCTACATCCTCACGACAGACCTCTCTTCTTATCTCCTTTCCATAGGGAATAAATCCGTCAAAAACAGACTGTACAACTGTTTCCCGGGTAGTCATTTCTTCTATATCTTTGTAAATGCGTTCTTCAATAAATATTTTCTCCAGCGTTCGTGCATGAAGTTTGTCCTTCAAATGTCCTTCTTCCACCTTTAACTCAGCTTTAAGAACCTGTAAAAGATAACCCGCGTGAAACCGTATCACTTCAGACACGGTCATGAGGGTTGGAAGATTATCCTTAATTACGAGAAGATTAACGGAAAGAGAAGTTTCACAATCGGTAAATGCGTAGAGAGCATCAACCATATCATTTGTATGGATATTACGGGGAAGTTTAATTTCAATCTCAATATTCTCCGCGGTAAAATCAGTTATAGCCCCTATTTTTATCTTCCCCTTACGCGCGGCATTTTCAATAGAGGCAATAAGACTTTCTGTGGTAGCCCCGTAGGGTATCTCCCGTATAACAATCCGTTTAGGATCGGATGTATCCATTCTGGCTCTTACCAAAACCTTTCCCTTACCATCCTGATATTCTGACGCATCGATCAGGCCGCCACCTGGAAAATCGGGAAGGAGTGGAATATGTTCCCCCTTCAAAACTCCTATAACCGCTTCAAGCACCTCAGTAAAATTATGGGGAAGAATTCTGGTCGACATACCCACTGCGATCCCCTCTGCCCCCTGAATAAGAACCACCGGAATCTTCGCGGGGAAACTCACCGGTTCCCTGTTTCTTCCATCGTAGGAGGGAACATATTCGGTTATTTCGGAACTGTAAAGAATTTTCCTTGCAAACGGCAGCAGCCGGCATTCTATATATCGTGCGGCGGATGCCGGATCCCCTGTAAGAATATTCCCAAAATTCCCCTGCTTTTCAATAAAAAGTTCCTTGTTTGCCAGAACCACCAGCGCGGAATAAATTGAAGCATCACCATGAGGATGGTACTGCATGCAATGTCCCACAACATTGGCAACTTTATTAAATTTCCCATCATCCATTTTAAAGAGTGAGTGGAGGATCCGCCTTTGTACAGGTTTTAACCCGTCACGAATATCCGGAATTGCACGATCCTTAATAACGTAGGAAGCATACTCCAGAAAGTTGGTATCATACAATTTTTTTATATAACTCATTAGATTAAATTCTCCATTATATAATTTCGCCTGTCAGGAGTATTTTTTCCCATGTAAAATTCAAGTATTTGCTTTATATTTTTAAGTGATTTGATATTAACTGAAATGAGGCGCATATTCTCACCAATGAACTGCTTAAATTCTCCGGGAGAAATCTCACCTAGCCCTTTAAATCTTGTAACCTCCGGTGATGAAATTGCCATAGAAGCTCTATCCCTTTCTTTGATACTGTAGCAGTAACGTGTCTCTTTTTTATTTCGAACTCTGAAAAGCGGCGTTTCCAGAATATAAATTCGCCCGGAAACAACAAGCTCGTCAAAATAGTTTAGAAAATAGGTAAGAAGCAGATTGCGTATATGAAATCCGTCATAATCTGCATCAGTTGCAATAACAATTTTCCCATAACGCAAATTTTCCACTCCATTCTCGATACCCAGAGCCATCATCATGTTGTACAACTCTTCATTCCGGTAGATATCCGCCTTTTTCTTGTTAAAAACATTTGGGGGCTTTCCTCTCAATGAGAATATTGCCTGAGTGTATACATCACGGGAGGCAACCATAGAACCGGACGCTGAAGCACCCTCGGTAATAAAAATTGTTGATCCCTCCCCGTTTTTGCCCCCAAGATGATTCTTGCAATCTTTTAATTTTGGTATCTTTAACGCGATTTTTTTAGCAGCTTCTTTCGCTTCTTTTTTTACCGCGATAAGTTCTTTCCGAAGTTTTTCATTAGTAACAATTTTTTCTTCAAGCTTCTTTGCCACTTCATTATTTTTATGAAGGAAATCAACAACAGCGGATTTCACATCCTGTATAATCCAGCTTCTAACTTCACTGTTTCCCAGTTTATTCTTGGTCTGACTTTCAAACACAGGATTCTGTAATTTCACCGAAATTGCTCCGGCAACTCCCTCCCGGACATCGATTCCTGAAAAATTTCTGTTATAAAAATCATTGACTCCCTTCAAAATCCCTTCCCGAAAAGCACTTTGGTGAGTTCCCCCGTCAGCGGTATACTGTCCGTTCACGAAAGAAAAATATCTTTCGCCGTAATCATTCGTATGAGTGAAAGCAAATTCAATCTTTTTACTTTTGTAGTACCCTATATCGTACAGAGTATCATTACCTATCTCCCCTGAAAGAAGATCAAAAAGACCGTTTTTGGAAACAAATTTTTTCCTGTTGAAGATCAAATTCAAACCTGAATTCAGACACGCATAATTCCACATCCGCTGTTCAATAAACTCAGGATTAAATTCATAATCTCCAAATATTTCGGAGTCAGGAATAAATTCAATGTATGTTCCGTTTTTTTCATCCGGGTTCTTCCCGTTCTTTTTGTTTTTTAAAACACCCCGTTCAAAATTTGCTTCAAAATACCTCCCGTCTCTATACGCGACAACTCTGAAGTTCTCTGATAAAGCATTCACTGCCTTAGTACCAACACCGTTTAAGCCAACTGAGAATTGGAAAACTTCATCATTATACTTTGCGCCGGTGTTTATCTCAGAAACACACTCAATAACTTTTCCCAGAGGAATTCCACGACCATAATCCCTCACTTTTACCGTAGTCCCTTCAACTTTTATCAGTATACGCTCACCAAATCCCATGATGTATTCATCAACACTGTTATCTATAACCTCTTTAAGAAGAATATATATTCCATCGTTTAAATTAGACCCATCACCCAGTCGGCCGATGTACATACCGGTCCTAAGGCGGATATGCTCCAGGGAGCTCAGTGTCTTTATTTTACTCTCATCATAAACTGCTTTCTGCTTTGCACTCATTGATTCTACCTGTTCATTAATTTATTATACTCTATCATAAAAGAATAAGAGTTTCAAAGGAGAATGACCACAATGGAATGGAGAGCAAGTCATATACTTGTAAAGGATAGAAGTTTAGCTCAGGACCTGCTACGAAGGGTAAAGAAGGGACAGCGTTTTGAAGCTCTGGCAAGAGATTTTTCAACCTGCCCGAGCAAGTCAAAAGGGGGAGATCTCGGGTGGTTCGGACCGGGCAAGATGGTTCCGGCTTTTGAAGCGGCGATAAAACGAATGGGAATCGGATCAATCAGTCAGGTTGTTCCCACTCAGTTCGGATTTCATATTATTAAACTGACCGGACGCCGATAATTATTTATATTTATAGCGTTTTATTTTTGATGTCGGTGTTTTCTCAAATTCCTCTTTTTTGATTTCCACCTTTATGATTGTTGAGTAGGCAGGGAGTTCTTTATTAACCTGTTTAACTGTTTTGTTCACCTCTTCTTCAACCTGTCTATTATTTAAACCGGAATTTTTGATATAGTCAGGATCCGGATAAATCATAGCGATAATTGTATGCCCCCTTTCAAGAACGAGCGCGTCAGAAACAATATCATAATTTTGCAGCCTGGCTTCCAGCTCTTCCGGATAGATGTTCTGCCCGGCAGGTCCAAGAAGCATGGTTTTACAACGCCCCCTTATAAAAATAACATCATCTGAGTCAAGGGTTCCCATATCTCCCGTATGCAGCCACCCTTCGGCATCAATTGCTTCACCGGTTGCTTCTTTATTTTTATAATACCCAAGCATTACATTTTCACCTCTTACGCAAATTTCACCCTGCGTATTCACCGGATCATCCGAATCGATCCTGCATTCAAGATGAAAAATTTTTCTTCCTGCCGATCTGCTTTTATACTGGTCCCAGGGCGTATAACTTATCAGAGGGGCGCATTCAGTCATCCCATACCCGACAGTAAATCTGAATTTTATTTTTTTAAGAAAAGCCTCAACCTCCGGATTAAAAGCAGCCGCACCAATGATTAGAGAAAGATAATTTCCGCCGAAGGTTTCATTAAGCTTTTTATATATTACTCTTTCAATGATAAATTTAATACCTGGTAGTTTTGCGTAGCTTTTATTTAAAATCGGTTTGAGCTGTTTGAAGTAGATTTTTTCTATTAAAAGCGGAACAGAAAGAATAAGGTTTGGTTTTACCGTTTTAAACGCTTTAATAAGTAACTTGGGAGAAATCCTGTCAAGAAAGGTAATATGGCATCCCACCGAAAAAGGAAACAGCAGATCGAAAGCACACCCGAAGGAGTGGGCAAGTGGAAGAAAACTGACAATAGTGTTACCGGATGTAAGCGCTATGCTTTTCTGGGCGTAATCCACATTAGCCATCAGGTTATTATGAGTAAGCATGACTCCTTTCGAAAAACCGGTTGTACCGGAAGTATATATAATGCCCTCAAGAATATTATTCGGTATTTCATCAAAAGAAATATCCTCAGGTTTTAATCCGTCTTTATACAGGCTGGAAATGGTAGCCCGGGCCTCAGAAATAACAGTATCCGTCATTGTTCCCGTGGTCTGTATAATACTGAAGTCATCCAGTTTACCCGCAACTTCAAGTTGCGGCATTTGTGTTATATTCAGTCTCTCCCAGATTGATTCATCAGCAAAAAAAATCTTTGCGTCGGAATGATTAATAATATTTATAATATCTTCAACTGAGAACTCAGGTAGAATTGGGACAATCACCGCTCCATACGTAACAGCGGCATAGTATGTCTTTGCCCAGTTTACCGAATTTTTTCCGCAAACAGCGAGTTTATCACCTTTTTTTATCCCGCATTTTCTAAAAACCTCGTGAAAGATGAGAAAGCTTTCAGCAATTTCCCCATAGGTATACGTATCCGCTTCAAAATTGGTAAAACAGGGCTGAGTCCAATGGTCTTTCAGACTGTTTTCAATTGTTTTTACAAAATTTCTTTCCAACATAATTTCTATCCCCCTGCTCTTCACATTATCCATGCTAAAGGGAAAAAAGACAAGATAAATTTGTTGATGGACGTAGAGACATTAGTGTTACATATTTTAAACTTCGAAATTTCAATGTTAAAAGCATTTAGGCTGTAATGAGGAATGTCCTTATGGCATCCATACTGTATGAGATACTATTTATTACTTATATTGTCAAATTTTACATCGTATATTATGCTAAAAACAGAAATATAGCAGCTGAATGCTCTTGAAACAGTATATCTTAAAAGTTATAGTTTGGTTTCGCTGGTTTTCAACAAATAAAAATATAGAAAAGAATTCCAGAAGGAGATTGATATGCTGTTAGAGGGATTGACTATTACTATAGTCGGGATGTCAGTAGTTTTTGTATTTCTGACACTTTTGGTTATTATAATGAAGCTGCTTTCCATCATTGTTTCCCGGTTTTTTCCTGCTGATCAGTCTGGCAGCCAAAAACGAAACCAGCAGACAATAAAACAGTCTGGCCAATTGATTGCTCAGGTTTCGAATGATGGTGAAATTGCTGCCTCAATTGCAGCAGTACGGGTTTTTATAAATAAAAGAAGAGGAATTATTAAATGAAAAAGAAAAAAATTGATTTTATGGTGACTGCGTTTAGAGATGGGTTTCAGTCTGTTTACGGAGCCAGAGTATTTACAAAAGATTTTCTTCCCGCGGTCGAAGCGGCGGTTGATGCAGGAATAACACATTTTGAAGCCGGAGGAGGCGCCCGTTTTCAATCTCTTTACTTCTACTGTAATGAAGATGCATTTAGTATGATGGATCAGTTCAGGCAGACTGTTGGACCGGAGGTTAACCTCCAGACTCTTGCCCGGGGAACCAATGTTGTCGGTCTTGAGTCACAGTCCCGTGATATCATTAATCTCCACGCGCAGCTTTTCAAAAAACACGGGATTTCTGCAATAAGAAATTTTGACGCTCTTAATGATATTAATAACCTCGTTTATTCAGGTCAGTGCATTGTTAATGCCGGTTTAAAGCATGAAGTAAGTGTTACCATGATGGAACTTCCTCCGGGCGCGACAGGTGCTCACACACCGGAATTTTATATTGGAGTTCTTAAGAAGATTGTAGAATCCGGTTTAAAATATGATTCAATATGTTTTAAAGATGCTTCAGGGACATCCACACCACAGAAAGTCTATGAAACAATTAAACAGGCCCGGGCTTTTCTAGGTAATGACGCGAGAATCGTCTTTCATAGCCATGAAACAGCAGGGATAAGTATTCTCGGATATAAGGCAGCAATTGAAGCAGGTGCTAATCAGGTGGATCTTTCCATGGCTCCTGTTTCAGGCGGAACAGGGCAGCCGGATCTTATTACCATGTGGCATGCACTTCGTGGTACGGAATATGATCTGGGCATTGATATAAAAAAAGTCATAAAGGCGGAAAAAGTTTTCAAAGACTGCATGAAAGACTACTTTATGCCTCCGGAAGCAAAAAGTGTGGAACCTCTTATGCCGTTTTCTCCAATGCCCGGCGGTGCGCTAACAGCCAATACCCAGATGATGCGGGATAATGGTATTCTGGACAGGTATAATGAAGTTGCCTCCGCAATGGGAGAAGTTATTGAACGCGGAGGTTACGGGACCTCTGTTACCCCCGTTTCCCAGTTTTATTTCCAACAGGCGTTTAATAATGTTATGTTCGGCTCCTGGAAAAAAATAGCGGAAGGCTATGGAAAGATGGTACTTGGCTATTTTGGTAAAACCCCCGTAGATCCTGATCCGGAAGTAGTAAAAATGGCTAGAGAACAGTTAAAGCTTGAGCCAACAACCCGTATACCAATTGATATTAATGATGAAGATCCTAAAAAAGGTGTCGCGGTTGCAACAAAGTCACTGAAAGATAATAAACTGAAAGTTACCGATGAAAATATATTTATTACAGCTACCTGTAAAGAAAAGGGGATAGCATTCCTGAAAGGTGAAGCAAAGGTTGGTGTTCGTAAAATAGACCCCAATGCAAAATCTGAAACAAACCCGGCTCCTGCCCGGACTCAGCAGGAGAATGGTGATTTTACTGTTACCATTAATAATACCCCGTATAATGTTCAGGTTAAAGACGGAAAAGCAGTTGTTAACGGTATTTCCTATTCAGTCAGCGTTAAAGAAGGCTTACATAAGGTCAGCCTTCCGGTTCCTCAGCCGCAAACAGCTCCGGCTCAACAGGAGCAGACACCTGCTCCACAGCCTGTTCAAACGGTTACAGAAGGTAAAGAGGAAGTTGTTGAAGCTCCTTTACCGGGACTTGTTTTAAGGGTTGAGACAAATATCGGAGATTCTGTGAAAGAAGGTGATGTTCTTCTTGTTGTGGAATCCATGAAGATGGAAACTGAAATTCACGCCCCTGTTTCCGGTACCGTCAAGGCGATACCGGTCAAGAACGGAGATCAGATTGTGGCAGGTGATACACTGGCAATTGTTTTTTCCGGCGGAACGGTAACCACACCTCAACCTCAAGCCATAACCAGCTCATCCATACCGCAGGCTGCCCCGCAGCATTCCACACCAAAAAGTGTGTCACTGGCTGCTCCTCCATCACCTCAGCCTGTTATGCCCGCATCCCAGGCTTCTGCATCAACCAGTGGACAGACTTCTGAAATTGAAGCTCCTCTTCCCGGTCTTGTTTTACGAATTATTAAAAACCCAGGTGACTCTGTTGAAGAGGATGATGTTGTTATGGTAGTTGAATCTATGAAAATGGAAACTGAAATTAATTCTCCTTTTACCGGTATCATTAAAGAAATACCTGTTAATCAGGGAGACCAGATTAGTGCCGGTGACCTGCTTGCTGTTGTTGAAAGGAGCTAAAAGATGGGTGTATTAAGCTCTTTACTTTCTTTCTGGAACAATACAGGACTAATGAATTTTGGATGGCAGCAGGTTGTCATGATATTCATTGGTCTCCTTCTTATCTATCTTGCTATAAAAAAAGGATTTGAGCCACTTTTACTGCTTCCCATTGGTTTTGGCGGAATACTGGCCAATATACCGGTAGCACAGATTGCCGGACCGGATGGGCTGCTGGGGTTGATTAACACCTTTGGTATTCATAACGGTGTGTTTCCCCTCCTTATATTTATGGGAGTAGGAGCCCTGACGGATTTTGGCCCGCTTATTGCAAACCCAAAACTGGCACTGCTGGGAGCTGCCGCCCAGTTTGGTATTTTTACCACACTTCTTGGAGCTCTATTTCTAACTCACTATCTTGGATTTCATTTTTCCCTTTCGGATGCCGCGGCTATCGGAATAATCGGAGGAGCTGATGGTCCAACAGCCATTTATGTAGCTCGAAAACTTGCACCGAACCTCCTGGGCGCAATTGCTGTTGCAGCATATTCTTATATGGCACTGGTTCCCATTATTCAACCGCCGTTGATGCGATGGATTACAACAAAACACGAACGCGAAATTAAAATGAAGCAGCTCAGGCATGTATCAAAATTAGAGAAAATCCTGTTCCCTTTAAGTGTCCTTACCATTTGTATACTTCTGGTACCTGACGCAACACCTCTTATAGGGTCTTTGATGTTCGGAAACCTTGCCAAAGAAAGCGGTGTTGTTGAGAGACTTTCAAATACAATGCAAAACGCACTTATGAATATTGTGACCATTCTTCTTGGCCTGGGAGTAGGCTCTAAACTTGCCGCGGATAAATTTCTTACCGTTGAGACTCTGGGAATTTTAATCCTGGGCCTTCTTGCTTTCGCCGTGGGGACAGTATCGGGGATTCTTTTAGCTAAACTCATGAATAAGCTTTCCAAAGATCCTATTAACCCGATTATTGGTGCCGCTGGAGTTTCCGCTGTACCAATGGCCGCGAGGGTAGCCAATAAAGTAGGACAGGAAGCTAATAAACATAACTACCTCCTCATGCACGCAATGGGCCCAAATGTTGCCGGGGTTATTGGTTCTGCAGTTGCAGCAGGGGTGCTGCTTGCTGTCGTACCAATGTTCGGAGGTTAATTTTACTCTTTAAACTAAAAAAGCCTCCGGATAATCCGGAGGCTTTTTTATGCTCTAAATTTTACGATGAACTTTCTACCCCTTATAGTCTCCAGGTTTAATAAAATTCCCATATTTTGATTTTGCATCTTTAATTTTAGAAATGGTATCATCCCATTTCCTAAAAATATATGCCGGAGTACCGGTATCCATTTTCTTAAAAAACGCTTTGGAACGTTCCAGTTTTGCAATCCAGTTGTCACACCGAAAGGTAAACTGATAGGTATATTCATCTTCAGTATAATCTTCATGAAGGAATTTCTTAAAAAGGTCCTTTACATCCTTATACAGTGGAATCTTTCCGGTAGGGGTATCAAGAGCTTCATATTCCCCATGGACTCTCCCTTCCGCCCAGTGAAGCCAGACCTTCTTTGCCAGCTTACTGTTACAGAACTTACCATTTTCATCTTTCAGGAAGTAATTTGTTGAGAAAATCTTCGGAACCTGTTTCAGCCCCTTTATAAAATTCACATTGTTATCTGTATATTCTCCTATGGGATAGGAGACAAAATCCAGATTTGCCATGGGAGAAGGTTTTCGAACACCTTCCGCACCTAGTGTTGCGGAGGTTGTTTCAGACTCAAGAGTACATGCTTTTAAAAGTATACCATCTTCCCAGGTGGGAGACTCTTCGACAGGCACTGTTATCCCGGAGTCCCGCCCACCATACAGGACACCCTGGACTTTAACACCTCTTTTATCTTCAAAACCCGCACGATCAAAATTGTTTAAATAATCAAGACGCATAGTGTACCTGGCATTTCCGTGGGCAACACCGATTTCATTACCATCCGAGTCTTTCTTCCCTTTATACCAGTCGGGCCCGGAATGGTTTCTGCCTTTATCGGGAGCTTCCACCCCGGAACCAAGCCAGTACGGATTATTGTCAGGTCCCTGAAGCACATTGGAAAAAATAAGTTCCTGCTCTTTCATTAGATTTTCAAAAATAACAGGGTCATCCTTTGCGTTCACATCCTTAATGATGCCAAAAATTCCCTTTTCAACATTAACAGCTCTAAACTCGCCGTCTATGTTTCTAAAATACGCAATATCATCACCGACAACTTCTTCACCCGGAATCATTGAAGTGGAAGTTTTTCCACACCCCGAAGGATACGCTCCGGTAAAGTACGTCCTCCTCCCTTTTTCCTCATTCAGACATGCCATAACAAACATGTGCTCACAGAGCCAGCCTTCCTTCCCTGATTTATTTATAGCCAGTCTCATTGAATGCTTTTTTAAGCCAAGTGAATTTCCCGCGTACTGATTATTCATTGAATAAACAATATTATTTTCGGTATCCATATAAATTCTTCGTTTATCAAGGTTAATTGAACATCCAAGATTATCCAGCTGACCGGCGGAATGAATAAACCTGAAAAATTCCTCTTTATTTTTCATATCTTTAAAATGAGAATACGCCGGACGGTATAAAATACCTTCGGAATGCGCAACATACCATGAGTCGGTAATCTGAACGCAGGGCATGGTAAATTCACTGTGAGAAGGTCCCTCACAGTAGAATTTAACAACCGCGTCCTTCCCTTTCATAATATCTTTCGCAATGGAAAGGACCTCCTGCTTACCCTGCTCAAATTCTATTGAATTGAGAGATTTCATCCTTTCAAGATGCTCTTTTTTTACCAGATATTTTGTATTAACCTTATCACGAGCCTGGTCTCTGTAATTATCCCAATGGATAGTCTGTCCCTTCCTGGCAAGCTTTTTTTCCTCTCCCTTGGAAAGAGACATTTCCCTGATATACGCCTCATCTTCTTTGCTGTCATCACAAACATAGACAGTCTCGGGTCCACAATGCTCGGTAAACTGACCAACAAATTCCATCAGTTTTTCATTTTCCAGCGCGGCAAGCTTATTAAAACTTGCTTCATTCATTTTGCTCTTTAACAGAGCATCATACTTACTCATACTTTACTCCTTGCTATTTTAATGAGTATGGTGTTTCCACCCTTCAATTTCCCAATCTTCTGCTTTTTTTATATGGATTATTTCTGCTTCCACATGCAGCTTTTTACCTGCAAGAGGGTGATTACGATCTGCCGTGACTTTGTTTCCATCCACTGACAGGATGGTAATAATACCTTCACCCTCCTCATCTTCAATATCGAATTCTATTCCGGATTCAAGATCAGCATCCTCTTCAAACAGAGAACGGTCCAGTTCAACAATTTTTTCACTGTCTCTCAGCCCAAACCCGTCTTCCGGTTCCAGCCATAATGAAATCGATTTCCCCTCTTCTCCCCCTTCAAAATTTTTTTCTATTCCGGGAAGCATCAGGCCATGACCGTGAAGATACTCTAAAGGCTCTTCCTCTCCTGAAGTATCAACTATAGTACCTGACGTATCTTTTATTTCATAATTAATCGTAATTATATGATCTTTTAGCACTTTCATTATGGATACTTAACTATATTTATAGAAAAGAATCAATAATACATGGTACCTTCTTCTCATAATGATTAAAAAACCTGAATTACTTGCACCTGCGGGGAATTTTTCTTCCGCGTTTTATGCCTATTCAAATGGTGCCGATGCTGTGTACCTGGGATTAAAGGATTTTTCAGCCCGCAAAGCAGCCCGTAATTTTACTTTTGAAGAACTCCGCCGGTTAAAAAAGCTTGCTGAGGACAGGGGAAAAAAAGTATATATTACACTCAATACCATCATAAAAGAACAGGAATTCCCCGCTCTGAATGATATGCTGAAGAAACTGGCAGTTCTGAAAATTGACGGGATTATCATTCAGGATCCGGGAGTATTAAATTTTCTTAGAAAAAAATTCCCTTCACTTACACTTCATGCTTCAACTCAGATGGCCATACACACA
>CAYSXD010000023.1:0-17154 GCA_964434925.1 uncultured Spirochaetaceae bacterium | reverse complement strand
GGCTTTGCTATCGGACCTTTTGCTCTGGGTATAGTTGCCGCATCGTTGCCTTCGCCACAATTAATCGGTCTGGGACTTGTCATTTTCGGAGTAGTGCTGATTCTATTTCTCGGAAGCTTGAAGCACAAAATCTACATTCGGCCTTTTGTCGGACTGTGGGAATTATATGAACTGGCAACTGGCCTGCCCGGCGATATTCTTTCATATCTGCGATTGTTTGCGCTTGGTCTCGCAGGAGGGCTGTTAAGTTTTGCGGTCAATCAAATCGCATTGTCAGTACGGGGAGATTCGCTGCTGGGAATAATCCCCTTTGTACTTATTTTGATTATCGGATCTGCATTGAATCTGGGAATAGGACTGCTTTCAGCCTTTGTCCATTCCCTGCGTCTTACTTTTGTTGAATTTTACAAAGCCGTCGGCTTTAAGGGGGGCGGAATAGAATATTCGCCCTTTCAGATAAAATAAATAATTTTCCGGAAAAATTCCGGAAAGTATCTACTTATAATGGAGGAATCTATGACTATTGCTTCTGTATTGGCCGGAATTGGCCTTGGATTAATGTTTGGTTTGTCTGGAGGCGGTTCGGCAATCGGTCTTGGAATAGCAGGACAGGCGGTTATCGGCACGGCAAGAAAACGTCCTGAATCATTTGGTGTGAACCTTGTTCTTTCCGCTTTGCCTTCTACCCAGGGCTTGTACGGCTTCGTCGGGTATATTATTTTTGCGGGCCATATGTCGCCGAATATGTCTGTTTACGATGGTGCCATTATTCTCGGTGCCGGTCTTGGTTTAGGCGTGGCAAATCTTTTGTCGGCCATTACAATGGGTAAGGTCTGCGCGTCCGGTATCGATTCGATCGGCTCGGGCCACAACGCATTCGGGCAGACTCTTGTATTAGCGGCGTTTCCGGAGTTTTATGCCATTCTTGCGCTCGTTACGGCTATACTAATGGGTGGTTTGATAAAATAAAGTCCCAGTCAGGACTTAAGATAACGCAAGGGGAAAAGAATATGTTGTTTACCGAAACATTTACACTTGAAAGAATTGTTGTTGATCTGAAAAGCCGAAACAAGGAAGAACTTTTTCAGGAATTAGTTGATGTCCTATATGATAACGGCGCAATCAATGATCGTGAGATGATCCTTAAAAAATTGTGGAACCGGGAACAGATGCTTGATACTGTTATAGCACCACGTATAGCTTTTCCCCATGCTTCCTTACCGGATTTCGGCACACAGCTCGGTGTGCTTGGTCTTTCAAAAGGGGGACTTGAATACAGTACAACGGAAACAGAACCGGTCCATATTGTAATGATGGTTCTGGACGATAAAAATGATCCCGCAAGCCATCTGGAACTGCTAAAAGAAGCGGTGAAATTTGTCCGGAGCCCTCATTTCTATTCGAAATTGCTTAAGTGTCAGACTTCAGAGGAAGCGTTTAATCAGCTGAAGAAGCTCGAAGATATTTATCACTATTAGGATCTTAATGTCCTGTTATGATTACTCCAGCCGGTAAAACATAAGACGGCAAAATCCGCTTTGATTAATTTTTTTCCCGGCTGAAAATATTCTGGCTGATAGTTCCCGATCATCTCTTCCTTAACGGTAATGATTCGGGTATTTTATGGAAACGCTTCAATTGAATAGAAATGAATGTGTTTTACTTGACACTTCTTTGATAGACTACTACCTTATTGTAGTTTGAGAGGCATGAATAAGCATGAAACAGCATATTAAAAAAATCATTTCTGTTTTTCTTATGGCGGCGCCGCTGCCTGCTTTTGCGGGCCGGGAAAAGGCTGATATTTCACAGACTCTCTTTCATCATATTTTAAACGGGAGGGATATTACTCTTTTCCCGGGGTTACAGCCTATAACTCTCCCTTTTGGTATGAGTGTCCATGAATTTATGCTTATATTTTCTGTTTTGCTTATTGCCGGATTTTCGCTGGCAGCGGTAAAGAAGGGTATTTTAAAACCAAAGGGACCCGCTGTTATTATTGAAATACTCGTGCTGTTTGTGCGGGATGATATTGTTAATCCCGTCATGGGGGAGGAAAGAGGAGAAAAGTGGCTTCCGTTTTTTCTAACCCAGTTTATATTTCTCTTCACAGTGAACCTCGTGGGGCTTATCCCGGCTTTTAAAACAGCAACGGGCAATATCAATGTGACAAGTGCTATGGCTTTGATGGTTTTTTTACTCATTTTTATAATAGGTATAAAGAATCTTGGGCTTATTGGTTTTTTTAAAAATCTGTTTCCCAGAGGAACAAATATACCGGTTGGAATCTTTGTTGCTTTTCTGGAATTTTTAGGACTCTTTACCCGATCTATTGTCCTGAGCCTTCGTCTTTTTGCAAATATGTTTGCCGGACATCTGGCAATTCTTTCTTTTCTGGTTTTGATTTTTGTTATAAATCCTTTCTTTGGATTTATTTCTTTGCCTTTTGCTCTCTTTACCTACACCCTTGAAGTGCTGATTGCATTAATTCAGGCATTTGTTTTTACGCTGTTAAGCTGTATTTATATTTCGATGGCAAGTACCCCCGAAGGGGAATAAGTATAGAATTTTTATGATAAGGAGTAACTATGGATATTACATTATTAGCACGGGCTCTTGCAGTTGTTGGAGCAGGCATCGGAATTGCTGGAGGGGGTATCGGAATTGGACTCATTGGGGGCAGAGCGCTTGATGCAATAGCAAGGCAGCCTGAAGAAAAAAAGGATATTCGTACCAATATGATTCTTATGGCGGCCCTTATTGAGGGACTTGCGTTTTTTGGTGCGATTATTGCTCTTCTTGTTGTATTTATGAAGTAGCAACATGGAATTGTTTAAACTGGATCCGGGTCTTGTAATATGGACGTGGATAGCTTTTGGAGCATTGTTATTTATTCTATGGAAATTTGTTTTTCCGTCCCTTTTAAATAATATCAAAAGCAGGGAGAAGCTAATTGCGCAATCGGTGGATGAAGCTGATTCCATTCACAAACGCCTGGAAGAGATTAACATTGAATATGCTGAAGTAATAAAAAAGGCTCATACAAAGGCGGATGCTATCCTTCTGAAAACGAGGAAAGATGCGGAAGTCTTAAAGGGTACGCTTCTGAAAAAGGCGGAGAAAGAAGCAGAGGATATAGTAATCAAGGCACGGTTAAGAACTGCTGAGGAACGGGAAATGATGTTGCGTTCATTGGAGAAAGAACTGGCGGATTTTGTCTGCAGTACAGCCGAACAGGTTGTCGGCAGATCATTTACCTCCTCTAAAGATCATGATCTGGCAAGAGAGCTTGTACAAACATTATGAGTGGGCGCTTTGTTGTTAAACGATATGCACGAGCTCTCTTTGAAACAGCCCGGGATTCGGGCTTGCTGGAAGAAGTAAAGAGTGATGTTGCCGTTATTGATAAAATCTGCAGTGGAGCAGTAGAGATACGACAGTATTGTTTAACCCCTCACAGGCACCTGGCAAAAGAAATGGATTTTATTAAAATTGCTTTTATACCGTATGTTGGAGTATTAACCGGACGCCTCCTTTTAACAGCAGTGTCTAATGGAAGAATAGCGGCAATTCCTTTCCTCCCTTCGGCACTGAAGGAGATCGAAGCAGTAACTGGAAATACAATCGAGGTACTTCTTGAATCTGCCACGAAACCGGATAAGGAATTTTTAAAACAGCTTGAAGAACGGTTAGGTAAAAGAACAGGAAAGAAAATTGATCTTAAAATAAAGATTGCCCGGGAACTTCTTGGAGGTTTTAGAATAATCTGGCAGAACAGGATACTGGATATGTCGGTAACCGGCAGGCTGCGGAAAATAAGGGTACTTTTAAAGTAGGATGGCACTATGAGAGATGAAATTAAACCGGCGGAAATACTGGATATTCTTAAAAAGAAAATTTCCGGATTTGTCCCCGATGCAGAGGAAATTGAAATTGGACGGGTAATCCAGTCAGGAGACGGTATTGCCCAGGCGTGGGGGCTTGAAAATATCCTCTCCGGGGAATTGGTTGAAATAGATACGGAAGAAGGCGGGATCGTTAATGGCATGGTAATGAACCTTGAAGAGGAAACGGTTGGAATCATACTTTTTTCCGATTATGAGCGGGTTAGGGAAGGTGATACAGTACGCCGGACAAGGGAAGTGGCAGAGGTACCGGTTGGTGAGGCTCTGCTTGGCCGTATTGTAGACCCTCTGGGGAATCCTCTGGATGGAAAAGGTCCTATTGCAGCGGATAAAAGAAACAGGGTGGAAGTCAAAGGCCCCGGCATAGTTGAGCGCCAGGATGTGGTGGAACCGCTGCAAACAGGTATTAAAGCAATTGATGCAATGATCCCTATAGGGCGGGGGCAGCGGGAGCTTATTATTGGCGACCGGCGTACGGGCAAAACAACTATTGCAATTGATACCATTATTAATCAAAAAAACTTTCATGGTAAAGATAAAGTGTACTGTTTTTATGTTGCAATAGGGCAGAAGCGTACTTCCGTTGTACAGCTTGCTGAAACTCTGAAAAAACACGGTGTTTTGGAAAATACAACGATTATAGCGGCAACCGCTTCGGATCCTGCTTCCCTGCAGTATCTTGCTCCCTATTCTGCAACAGCAATGGCTGAGTTTTTCAGAAATTCAGGCCGCCACGCACTTGTTATTTTTGATGATTTAACAAAGCATTCCCAGGCATACAGGGAATTATCTCTACTCATGCGAAGATCACCGGGAAGGGAGGCGTATCCGGGAGATATTTTTTATCTTCATTCCCGCCTTCTTGAACGTGCTGCAAAAATGAGTACTGAGAAAGGCGGTGGATCGCTGACAGCGCTGCCCATTGTTGAAACCCAGGAGGGAGATGTTTCCGCCTATATTCCCACCAATGTCATATCTATTACTGATGGCCAGATATTTCTTGAAGCCAATCTGTTTAACTCGGGACTCCGTCCGGCAATAAATGTTGGAATATCAGTTTCACGTGTTGGTGGTGACGCCCAGATAAAGGCAATGAAACAGACGGCCAGTTCATTACGGATTGACCTTGCCCAGTTCCGTGAACTGGCTGCTTTTATGCAGTTTTCATCTGATCTTGACCCGGCTACAAAGAATCAGCTTAACCGGGGGGAACGTTTAACAGAAATTCTTAAACAGCAGCAATATTCCCCCATTGATGTATATAAACAGGTAATGATTCTTAAAGCGGGCATCTCCGGCCGGCTGGATAAATATCCGACAGTGAAACTTCTTGTATATCAGAATGAGCTTTTTGATTTTCTGGACAATGAAGCAGCTTCTTTTCTGGATTCTCTGCGCGCTTCCTCCGGTTTTAATGAAGAATTGGAGAAAGAATCGGAAAAAGTCTTTGACACTTTTGAAGATAAATTCCGCCCTGATTCCATTGAAACCGGAATTGATTCCGGTTATACAGTTAATCTGGCAATGGCCTTAAGCCAGCGCCGTTCGAGTATTAACCGGGATATGCTTAAACTGGTTGAAAGAATTACTGCCAGAGAGCTGGCGTCTCCATCTCTCGAAACAGAGATTGAACAGATTATTTCCGGTAAGGATGTTGTTGAAAAAGACAGGTTTGAAGACCTTATTGAAACATGCCGGATAGTGGATTACGAAAAAAGTAAGAATATCGATAAGCTGTTTAGATCAGCCGCCAAATATATGGTAACTGATTCTAAAGGTTTGAGCAGTGCTGAAATTTATTCAAAACTGGTAGAACGGGAGAAAACCAGTTCTACCGCATTAAGTGCGTTTTTTGCTATACCGCACATTGTTGTTGAAAGTAAAGGTGTATTTGAAATTCTCATTGTTCGTTCAAAGCGGGGGGTCAAATTCTCAGAAGAAGCACAGGACATTCATGCAATGTTTTTTCTTCTCGGCTCTATGGATCAGCGTCATTTCCATCTTGTTGTCCTCTCCTCATTAGCACAGATAGTACAGCATGAGAGTTTCGAAAAGGATTGGCTTTCTGCCGACAGCGTTGAAGAATTACGAAGCCTGATTTTAAGAATTAGAAAACTTAAGCCGGAGTAAACGTAGGCAATGAGTAATATTAGGGATTTAAACACAAAAATTAACTCACTGAAGAATATGCAGAAAGTTATGAGTGCGATGAATATGATTGCGTCAATAAAACTTCGTAAACTGTATGCTGTTCAGAAGTCTCTTTCGCTCTTTACGCAATCAGTGGACGATATGTGCAAACTTATTTTTTTTGGATTAAAGCAGGAATCTTCTTTGCTGACAACAGGTTATGATGATGTAAAGATGGCTCATATTATCATGTTTACCGCGGATAAAGGGTTATGCGGTACTCATAACAGTTCTGTTCAGAAAGCAGTAACAGCTCTTATTGAGGAGAACAATTCAGCTGGAATAACAACGGATTTAACCTGTATTGGAAATAAAGGGGTCCATTTCTGTAACCGGAAAGAGTATAAAATATTTCAGCAGGCAGAAATAGGTGAAAAGATTTTTAAGGCTGAACAACTGAATGCTCTTTCCCGAAAGATAGTAGGACGCTTTAAAAATGGTGATATTCAGAAACTGTATGTCGTTAGTAACGTGTTTCATTCCACTCTCCGTCAGGAGACCGTAACGCTGCAGCTTTTACCACTCTTTTTAAGTGAAAACGATCGTGGTGAATCCTTCGCGGGAGAAATAAATACCGAACCGGGCAGGAATGAATTTGCAAATTCTATTATTGATCTGTATGTTTTGTATAAACTCAAATCACTTCTGCTGCACTCCTATTTGAGTGAACATGCATCACGGATGACAGCAATGGAAAATGCCACGAATAATTCTGAGGACTTGATAAATAAATATAGAACAATGCAAAATCATGCTCGACAGGCGGCAATTACTAATGAACTTATAGAGATAGTCTCCGGTAAAGAGGCTTTGAAAGGATAACAAATGGATAACAAACAAAGAGCAGGCAGGGTAGTACAAATTTTAGGACCGGTGGTTGATGTGCAGTTTAAGGATGGGAATCTGCCTGAAATATATACAGCACTCACTATTACGAATCCTACTATCAGTGATAAAGAAAATAATCTTGTTCTGGAAGTCACTCAGCATATTGGTGATAATATAGCAAGAACAATTGCTATGGATTCTACCGAGGGTCTGAAACGTGGTATCGAAGCTGTGGATACGGGAAGCCAGATAACCGTTCCGGTTGGAGAGGAGACACTGGGAAGAATCATTAATGTCATAGGAGAGCCGGTTGATGAGCAGGGTCCTCTGAATAGTAAAAAGAGATATCCCATTCATCAGGATGCTCCGAAGTTTGAAGATCTGACTACTACCAATGAAATACTTGTTACGGGAATAAAGGTTGTTGATCTTCTTGCCCCCTATATGAAAGGAGGTAAAATCGGACTTTTTGGTGGCGCTGGTGTTGGAAAGACAGTTCTTATTATGGAGTTAATAAATAATATTGCTAAAGTACACGGCGGTTATTCTGTGTTTTGCGGTGTCGGTGAAAGGACCCGTGAAGGAACACAGCTGTTTGGGGAAATGAAGGAATCGGGTGTTATAGACAGGACAGCATTGATTTACGGCCAGATGAATGAACCACCGGGGGCCCGTGCCCGCGTAGCACTTTCGGCATTAAGTGTTGCGGAGTATTTCAGAGAAGAGCAGCAGAAGGATGTGCTTCTTTTTATAGATAATATTTTTCGTTTTGTTCAGGCAGGGGCGGAGGTCTCCGCTCTTTTGGGCCGTATACCTTCGGCAGTAGGTTATCAACCTACTCTGGCTACCGAACTAGGAGAACTTCAGGAACGTATTACCTCTACAAAGCAAGGTTCTATTACTTCTGTACAGGCAGTTTATGTTCCTGCTGATGATTATACCGATCCGGCGCCTGCAACTACCTTTTCCCACCTTGATGCTACGACAAATTTAAGCCGGGCTATTGTCGAGATTGGGATTTATCCTGCCGTTGATCCGCTGGATTCCTCTTCCCGAATGATGGCACCGGATATTATCGGAGAACGTCATTACCGGGTGGCACGGCGTGTTCAGGAGATACTTCAGGTGTATAAGAATCTGCAGGATATTATTGCCATCATGGGTATGGATGAACTTTCAGATGATGATAGAAAAACCGTTGAACGGGCGAGGAAGATCCAGAAGTTTCTTTCACAGCCTTTTTTTGTAGCTGAGCATTTTACCGGAATGAAGGGGGTTTTTGTTCCTCTGGAAGATACCATACGCTCTTTTGAAGAAATTATTGACGGAAAGCATGATGATTTGCCAGAGCAGGCATTTTATATGGTAGGAACGGTGGAAGATGCCCGCAAAAAAGCAGGGAAAGCATAAAGTGGTATGAAAACATTCTCCCTGACTATTATTTCAGATACAAAACTTATATTCAAAGGGAAAGCCCTCTATTGCGGTGTTACAACCCTCACCGGATCATTAGGTCTTGAGGCGTTCCATGAGCCCCTGCTGGGGATTTTAAAGGATAATTCCGAGATTAATTATACCGTTAAATCCGGCGGGCAATCCTCTGTAGCTGTTGAAAATGGGATGTTCTCATTCAAAAACAATACCTGCACTATTACCGTTCAGATAAAGGTTAAAGATAAATAAGAGAATTAATCTCTCCGTACGCTGTCAGATTTTTTTTCCATTCTTCAGGAATTGCTTCTTCACCGTTTATTATCCCAAGAATCGTTCCGGTAAGCAGTCCTCTCGCGGCGCTGTCCCCTCCCGACCAGGCATTTTTCTCCATAGCAAGGCGGTAGTTAGTTCTGTATTTCGTGATTAAATGGATAACACCGGGAAAGCCGTTACTGAGGTCGCAGGCCTGACCGAATTTTTTGATAGTAAGAGATGTTTTTTTGGAACTGCTGTTTATGCCTGTTGCCACCCACTTCTGAATTGAACTGCTGTATCCGGTTGTAAGAGTCCGAAGCTGTTCTTCAAGGTCTCCTCCCTTCAGGAGTGCGGATACAAGATCAGCAAAGAAACCTGCTGCTTCAATGACATCTTCTGAGTTATGAGTGAGGGCAGTTTGGCTTTTGACAGCCGCTTTAAAGGCTGCGGGATTATCCCCTGATACAAGAAGAAGGGGAGACATCCGGCCTATTGCGCTGAAATCCGTTGAATCGGAACCACAGGCATTCCAGCTGGCGCCATTTCCCACATTTCTGAGTGTTTCCTTGCTTGCATGGTCGATATATCCTGAATAGATTTTCATCTTTTCTACCCATAATTTTCCAAAATCAGAGAGGATAAAAGTTTTTTTTGCGGCAAGGGATTGTAATAGCCATAGCATTTGATCGCCATACTGGGTAAAGTCACCGGCTTTTTTTTTACCATGATATTTTGTAATAGGGTCATTGTAGCCGCTTTTATCCAATTTAGCCGATTCTATATTTCTTGTGTTATATTCCCAATGTGGGCCGAGTGCGTATGCGTCTGCACAAAAAGCACCCCAGAGAGCACCATATATTTTGTTTGTATTCATACATATATGATAAGAATAGTCATCGATAAAGGCAAGAGAAATCATTTAATCAAACTGTAGAGACAAGGCATGCCTTGTCTCTACTACGGTTTCAAACCCGTCTCTACGGTTTGTATTTATTTCATTTTCCGAATTTTTTCCAGTGTTTTCCAAAGAGTTTATCTTCATTGGGGACAACCGGTTCGATAGGTTGTGAAACCCACGTTGTATTAAGAAAATGTTTCCAGGTTATATTTTCGGAAACAATGTTTCCTCCCCACGTTCCGCATCCGAGAGTCATGGAGAACGGCATACCATTGTCATAGTTGCCGCTGTTCCCATAGCTCTGGGGCTGACGTACCATAATACGACTGACTTTTACCCGTGTTGCGAGTTTTATCATATTTTCATCATTTGTTGTATGGATACCGCAGGAATGTCCGAATCCGCAGAATGCAGTTAACCGTTCAACGTAGTCAATAGCTTCATCAAACTCTCCGACTTTCCAGACAGTAAGAACGGGAGAAAGCTTTTCACAGCCGAACATGTCTTCCGGTCCTATTTTTTCACCCAGTACCATGAGGAATTTTGTATCTTCCGGTACGTCAAGTCCCGCAAGACCTGCAATTTTAAGAACAGGCTGGGCTACGATGTCCTTGTTCAGATGAGATCCGTCGGGCCACATAACCTTTCTCAGTTTTTCCTTCTCCTCCTGGGAACAGAGATATCCGCCCTCATTTTTAAGGTTTTCAATCATTGTATCAAAGACTTTTGACTGTATTACCACGGAGTTTTCCGATGAGCATGACGTTGCGTTATCAAAGGTTTTGCCAAGGAATATTTTGTGAGCGGCATCTTTCAGATCCGCGGTGTCATCAACAACCATTATTGCATTTCCGGCACCGACTCCATAGGCGGGGGTTCCAGCGGAATACGCGGCTTTTACCATACCCGCGCCTCCGGTGGCAACGACAAGATCAACAATCTTCATCAGTTCCTGGGTAAGTTCTACAGAAGGTTCTGTAATACACTGGAGCAGATCTGCAGGAGCACCGACTTTTTCAAGCCCTTTCCGCATGTATTCAACTGCCAGCCCTGTACAGCCTTTTGCTCTCGGATGGGGTGCAAAGATAACGGCGTTACGGGTTTTTAAAATGGGAAGACCGTTTCCCGGAGGAGTTGATGTGGGGTTTGTTACCGGTGTAAGGGCGCCTATGACTCCCACCGGTTTTGCTATTTTTATAAGTCCTTTCGCTTTGTCTTCTTCAATAATTCCAACAGTTTTAATACCGTCAAGATCCCGCAGGGTTCCAATCGTTTTTTTCTGATGTTTTATAAGTTTGTGCTCATAGATACCCATGCCGGTTTCTTCCGCTGCCATTCGTGCGCAGCTTTCAGCATTTTCCTGTTTGTATACTTCCCACGCGGCCGCGGCTACCATCTCGTCAACTTTTTCCTGGGGCCAGTATTCTACAATTTTTTGCGCTGCTTTTGCTTTTTTCAGCATTTCCTTCAAATTATCTGCCATCTTTTCTCTCCTTATTTTATTTTTGCGTCTACTACTTTTAATGCTTCATCAATTATTGCAACCGCATCATCAACCTGCTCTTTCGTAATAATGAGAGGAGGTGCAATAAAGACAAAATCCCACTTGGCAAAGAGGGTCAATCCAAGTTCCGCAAGCCTGCTTATAAAGGCAGGCATGACATTCTGTATTGAATTATTAAAACCGGCCAATGGTGCATGAGTCTTTTTATCCGAGGTGAACTCCAGTGCCGCCCACAGGCCGATTGACCGAACATCCCCAATTGACGGATGTTTATCTTTTAGTTCAAGAAGCCGTTTCTTTAAATGTTCACCTACGATCCGTGAATTTTCAATGAGGTTGTCTTCCCTGTACACTTCAATGTTGGCAATTCCCGTTGCACAGGCAAGTGCGTGGCCGGCATAGGTAAGACCGCCTACAAAGGGGTGATCATAAAAATAATCCCATAACTTTTTACTCCAGATCATTGCACCGAGTTGAACATAACCGGAGGTAAGGCCTTTCGCTGTCGTTATAATATCCGGGATAACATCAAAATGTTCAATACCGAACCATTTCCCGGTACGTCCCCATCCTGCCATAGTCTCATCAATAACAAGAAGAATACCGTTTTCGTCACAGAGCTGACGTACTCCCTGCATGTATTCTTTATTTGGAATAATAATGCCGTTTGTTCCTACGATGGGTTCCAGAAAAATTGCAGCAATAGTATGCGGGCCATCCAGCATAATTTGTGTTTTGAGTACTTCCAGGGCTTTTCTGTTTGTTTCTTCTTCAGTTTTTCCACCGAAAGGGTCATGGTAGGGGTAGGGCCCGAAAAATTTTACCACACCGGGAATACCGGGTTCGGCAGCCCAGCGGCGGGGATCACCGGTAAGAGTAATTGCCCCTGCGGTTGCTCCGTGATAGCTTCTCCATCTTGAATATATTTTGTTCCTGCCGGTAAACATCCGGGCAGCTTTAATAGCATTTTCTATTGATTCAGCTCCGCCGTTTGTAAAAAATGTATAATCGAGGTCTCCGGGAGTGACTTCGGAAATCATCTTCGCAAGTCTGGCCTTTGGTTCGGTCCCGAACATCGTACCCACATAACAGAGTTTATCCATCTGGGCTTTCATCGCATCCAGTACATGGTTATTTCCGTGGCCAATATTTATGTTAAGTAAACCGGAGCAGAAATCGATGTATTTTTTCCCATCAGTATCCCACTGGTATATTCCTTTGGCATGATCCATCACAATTGGGTTTACGTCCTTCTGCGCGTGCCAGCTGTAGACTACATGGGATCTATCCATCTCTTTGATCTTGTCCGTATCCATAGTGCCTCCATAATCGCTAAAAGTATGAATGCATTATAATGCAGTATTAGCTTTGTATCAAATTTATTTCGTTAAAACAGAGAGATTTTCCTGTTTTAATACTGATATTTTGCTGTTTTTTTCAACAAAAGTGCTGGAATTTTATCTAATTTTAAGTGAATATAATATTATGAAATTGGTAAGGAAAAAAGAAGCATTCCAGATTCTGCAATTTATTATACTTATGGTTGGGATAGTGTTTGTTTTTTATTTCAACTCTGTAAATCTTGGGTATAAGTGGCAATGGTATCGTATTCCTGCATATCTGATCACTCGAACTTCATCAGGGTGGTTTGTCCCCGGAAAGCTGCTTAAGGGATTGGGCGTAACACTTGAGATTTCTGTTGTAAGCCTTTTATTTTCAATGCTTACAGGTTCTCTAACGGCCATTCTCAGATTGTCGTCGTCTTTCACCGGCAGACTGCTGGCCAGGATATATCTGGAAATTATTCGAAATACACCACTCCTTATCCAGATTTTCTTTACCTATTTTGTCATTGCTCCTCTCTTTAATCTTACGCCTTTTGTTTCAGCGGTAATATCCTTAAGTTTATTTGAAGGTTCCTATACATCCGAAATTATTCGGGGAGGGATTGTTTCCATCCATAAAGGGCAGTGGGAATCAGCGTACAGTCTTGGTCTTTCGGGATTTGATACCTACCGGTTTATTATTCTCCCGCAAACGTTCATACAGATACTTCCTCCTCTTGCCAGTCAGTCTATTTCATTAATAAAAGATTCCGCTCTCGTAAGCACTATAGCTATTTATGATCTTACGATGGTCGGGCAGGAGATAGTCTCCCAAACATTTCTTTCTTTTGAAGTCTGGTTTACCGTTGCAATAATTTATTTAATGGTCACTGTTCCGGTTTCAGTGCTTATTCATACTGTAGAAAGGAGAACGGCTTTTGGAAGATAGATCAATGATTTCAGTTAAGAATTTAACAAAAATTTTTCCCGGTGGTTTTAAGGCTGTGGATAATGTTTCTGTTGAGATTAAAAAGAGTGAAGTAGTTTCAATTATTGGCCCCTCAGGCGCAGGAAAATCCACCTTTCTACGGTGTCTAAACGGTCTGGAGGAACGGGATGAAGGTTCTATTAGTATAGATGGAACCCCTCTGGATCATCACAGAAAAAACAGATTGGAAATCAGGACTGAAGTCGGCATGGTATTCCAGTCATTTAATTTATTTCCCCATATGAGTGTGAAAGATAATATCCGTCTTGCATTGAAACGTGTAAGGAAGTTATCCGCTTACGAATGCAATGCTGTTGTGGAGAACCTCCTTGATAAGGTTGGTATAACGGAAAAGGTTGATGATTATCCTTCAAATCTTTCAGGAGGTCAGCAGCAGCGGGTTGCTATTGCCCGGGCGCTTGCAATGAGTCCTAAAGTTATGCTTTTTGATGAAGCAACCAGTGCTCTGGATCCTGAGATGATCAGCGAAGTTCTGGATGTAATGAAGAATCTGGCAATAGAGGGAATGACCATGCTGGTTGTTACACATGAGATGGGTTTTGCCAGAGAAGTGAGTAATAGAATTCTCTTTATGGACAGGGGAGAGATGGTAGAGGACAGTGAAGCCGAACACTTCTTTTCTCATCCTGAGAAAGAAAGAAGCAGACAATTTTTAAGTAAAATTTTATAGTACAGGGAGAGTGATGTGAAAAAAAGAATATGGGTAATTATTGTATTGGCAGGTATAATGCTGATGGTGTTAAGCGGTTGTGTAAGGCAGAAGGACAGTAATAAAGCAGCATCCTCCGGTAAGCAGGATGAGAGCCTTCTCGATACCATTACAAAACGCGGAGTATTAAAAGTCGGTCTGTCGACTTTTGTTCCCTGGGCCATGAAGGATAAAAATGGTGATCTCATCGGGTTTGAGGTTGATGTCGCCCGTCGTATAGCGAAAGATATGGGTGTTAAGGTGGAATTCATTCCAACAAAATGGTCAGGGATTATTCCATCTCTTCTTACCGGTAAATTTGATGTTATAATAGGCGGAATGGGAATTCGGCCTGATAGAAACCTTAAAGTTAACTTTTCAATTCCCTATGAATATTCCGGGTTGTCTATTGTTGCCAGTAAAGTAAAAGCAGCTGGTTTTAAAACTCTTGCGGACTTTAATAAAAAAGGTGTTGTCATTGCTGTCCGGCTTGGTTCAACCGGTGCTGATGTAATAGAAAAGCTGCTTCCTCTGGCAACAATGCGTCTTTTTGACGGTGAATCCCAGTTAATACAGGAACTTCTCTCCGGCAGGGCAACTGCCCTGGTTGGATCAGCTCCAATGCCGGCCTTTCTGGCTCTTAAATACAGTGATAAACTCTTTCTTCCTTTAAAAGGAAACTTTACACGGGAGCCTATTGGTTTTGCACTTCACAAGGGGGACCTGGATCTCCTGAACTTTTTTAACAGCTGGATACGTGTAGTGGCAGCGGAAGGGTGGCTTAAGGAACGTAATCACTACTGGTTTGAAACAAGAAAGTGGGCGGGAATGCTGCAGTAATATGGCAAGAAAACGGCACAACCATATACTTGATATAATCCTTATTTTACTGATTATTGCCGCCGGTTTCTGGATTTTTCATAGGATTGAAACGGTTCTTAACTACACATGGCACTGGGGGCGTATCCCCCAGTTCTTTTTTACAACCCGCAATGGAGTCTTACGGCCGAATATTCTGATGCAGGGCTTTTTAACAACAATCCGTTTGAGCTTTTGGGTGTCTGTGCTGGCCCTTCTTATAGGTACACTCGGCGGAATCCTTAGTTCCGGGAAATCGTTGTTCTGGAGACTGGTTATTCGTACATATGTGGAATTTATCCGTAATACGCCTTCTCTTGTTTTGATTTTTATTTTTTATTTTTTTATCGGCAGTCAGATAATACATTTTCTGGGATTGGATAATTGGAGCAGTGGGGCTTCTGCCGACGTTAAATTGATTATCTCTATTTTTTTCTCTTCTCCCCAGAGATTTTCCGAGTTTTTTTCCGCAATTTTAACGTTATCGCTTTATGAAGGGGCATATGTTACTGAAATTGTCCGGGGAGGGCTCAAGGCAATTCCAAAAGGCCAGTTTGAAGCCTCTCATACACTTGGCCTGTCGGTTATAGATACGTATATTTTTGTAATTCTTCCCCAGGTTTTTAAGAACATTCTCCCTTCTCTCACCGGGCAGGTTATATCAGCAGTAAAAGATTCTTCAATAGTGTCTATTATATCCGTTCAGGAGCTCACGTTTCAGGGAATGCAGCTAATGGCTTCGACTTATTATATTTTTGAAATCTGGATTACCATAACCGTCCTCTATTTTTTATTAACCTTTACACTCTCTCATCTTGCAAACAGGATTGAAAAAAAACTTATTCGTTAAGGGTATTTCTAAGAGCTTTCAGAAGTGCCTGTAATTTATTTTTCAAAGAACACAGGCCCTTTTAATTCTTCTGCAGTTTTCCATAGGCTTTTAACAGCAGATGACCGGAGCATACGATGTGACGCGCATAGCCCTACTGTATAGGGATCCAAAACCGGTGCATTTGTAATATTTTGAATATCGTTACGCATTGGGCTTTTTTCAATAACCAGGCCGGGGACAACACCTACCCCAAATCCAAGAGCTACCATAGCTATAATTGCTTCATTTCCGGATACACTGGCATAAACTTCCGGATGCATGTGATTTCGTAAAAACCAGTGATTAATCATTGCCCTTGAAACACCTCTGTCAGCAAGAATAAAGGGAACTTTCTCCCATTGGATTGGTTTTTTGTCAATTATGGTTTTTACTTTTCCTCTACCTGCCGGGCAAATAAAGTGTAATGGAGTTTTAATGAGAGGAAGAAACGAGAGAGAAGGAGGGAGCTTCTTAGGCCGGGCGGCAATGGTTATATCAACCTTGTTTTCCAGGACCTGTTCAATGGCACCGGCAGCTGAACCTGTTAATAAGTCTATGTGAATTTTTGGATAATGAATTCTATAAAGCTTTAGAATATCTGTTAATATTGTGTAACTGGCTGTAACAGAGGCATAGATTCTTAAAGTCCCTTTCAAATTCATATTCTCCGGATTGAATGTATTCAAAAGTTCCTGGTAGTCTTTCAGCACAGTAGACGCAAAGTCCAAAAATTTTTCCCCTTCTCCCGTTATGGAAACTCTTCTATTATCCCTTAAAAAAAGTGTTTTTCCTAATTCCTCCTCCAACCGCCGTATTGTACGAGAAAGGGCGGATGGAGAAATATTCATATCTCTGCTTGTCTTTGAGAAATGAAGTGTTTTTGATAAATGGGAAAAGAGTTCAAAATCGTGTAGGTTCATAGGTGCTCCACGTTGCGTTAATAGCAATATTATATGCTTAATAAATCACTTTACGCAATACTCATGCTATGGTATCATTGAATAAAATTAAAGAATAAGGCGGGTGTTATGGATTTTAACTCAAAAGTATTTGAAAAGGAACTGATAACTCTTTCAGGAAGGAAAGAATACATTGTACGAGGAGGAAGGCATCTTTTTCCGCTTCTTCCAAAAGCGTTTGACGGTGTTAAACAAATCGGATTTATTGGCTGGGGTTCTCAGGGACCGGCACAATCTCAAAATCTTCGTGATTCACTTGCAGGAACAGATATTGTGGTAAAAGTAGGGTTGAGGGAAGGTTCTTCTTCCATTCCCAAAGCGGAAGCAGCCGGATTTACCAGGAGCTCCGGAACTCTTGGGGAGATGTTTGAGGTAATCAGAACTTCAGATATTGTTATCCTCTTAATTGCCGATGCAGCTCAGGCAAAAT
>CAYSXD010000022.1:0-17989 GCA_964434925.1 uncultured Spirochaetaceae bacterium | reverse complement strand
TATTCACTTTTCTACGATTCTTCTGTTTCCGGCACATTTTACATGGGTTCATTCCAGGGGCTTTGGGTTAACAACAACGGATCGCTCAACCAGAAGTAACTTTTTTACTACTGGAGGCAATAAAAAACAGATATCCCCCGGAATCAAACTCCGGGGTTATTACTCTTAATGAGATTTGTTTCCCGACGGAGGAGTTGTAAATCCCCCGTAGGTATTTAACTCTTCTCCGGTTTTGAGAGATAGTCCGTTATAGTTAACAATATTTTTCCAGTTTTTAAAACTATTATGAGTAAAGGTAACCACATTGTTTCCCTGTATCATAAATGGTACATTTCCCGTCATTTGTTTCTGCATAAGAGTATTGTCCGTAATCCGGATTGAATCCATAGCATTAAGCGAAAATATCTGTCCTGTAACACCACTTTTAAAAATAACAGTATTACCGTTAAAAACAAGGTCTGAATTTGAGGTATTAAAAAAGGTGAAATCAGAACTTGAATCAAAGGTGAATTTTGTATTTCCAACATTGATACGGGAGTTTCCTGAACGTAGAAAATAAATAAAATCCTGAGTTTTTTCTATGCCTATACCCGATGTGCTTATATTTAGCTGAGAATGCAAAGCATTAAACAATGATATCCCGCTTTGTGCTCCTATTCCAATGGTTGAACTGTTAAGGGTCGCAGCAGACTGATTCAAATCCATAAAAGATACGACACGACTGTCATCCCCTCCGGTAAAAGAACAGTTATCAATAATTATTGTACTTTTTTCAAGATCAAACAGAGAAAGAGAAATATAATCTGATCCCGTTTTAACAATACTGTTTTCCATTTTTATTTCACTTGAATTAATGTTAAAAAATTCAACTATCTGACCACTTGATGGCGTAATGGTAACAGTATTAAATATACCGGACGATACCTTGCTCATGGCAAATACGGTAAGTTTTTTAGAGGTTCCTGTACCGTTTATGGTAAATTTTTGCATGTTAAATGTGCAATCATACAGTGAAAACAGAGTTGAATTCTGTACGGGTCCAAAGAAAAAATTAGTTTTATCCAATAAAAATTTACCACCTTTAACCATTACAGCAGTAATGCCTTTTCCGTTTGCAAAAATCAGTGCTGTATGCTGTAGAGAGAGAATCCCACCTGTTTGAAGGAGAAGCGGTCTATTAACTCCGCTATTACTGAGAGATATGTCCCGGAGTAATATGCTCCCTGACTGTACTGTCAAAAGCGGTATCTGCGAATTGGATAAATTTCCAGCAGTAAAAATAGTTTCTCCTTTATTTCTATTCCAATTGTTAACTCCGAAACCTCCTCTTATAGAAATATCTTTACGTAAGATAATTCCTTTCCGAATTAAAAATTGTCCTGTAGTACAATAAATAATTTTCCGGCCGGTAGCATTAAGTTTTTCCAATGCTCTTTTGAGTGTTTTGACGGGTCTTGATCTTGTTCCATCGAATGTATCCTTTCCTTTGGATGAGAGATAGATGATTGCCTTATCTATTGAAAGATTAATCTTTCGAAGAGGACTTCTATTTCCCGCCCTATCAATGGTGTACGCCTTTAAAGAAAAAGCAGTAATAGTACCCTCCGGAGTATCCAGAGCAACCGGTCCGGTATAAGGTATGAAAATCTCATTTCCTTCGGAAGAGCCGGAACCAAGGGCATAGAAAATTTTTCCTTCGGGAGCTGACAGTTTAAAGATTCGTTTACTCTGATAAAAGCCATTATCTTCTATTCCGGATAACTCAGGTATTATTGGTATATGCCGGTCAATAATGAATGAGTATGATTCCTCATCGGATTCAGGTAGATTAGTAACTGAATTATATTCCATCGCTTTTATCTGCAGAGAAAGAACCTCTCCGGGTGAGGCTTTGAAAGTAAGTGGCCTTGTAAATTCCGGTGAAAAATAAGAAACATCATCTACCGGAAAACCCTGAATACCCAGTTCATACCTCACAACTGAATGAGGGTTTTTTTTCTTTATAGTTACACTTTTATTGTATATACCGTTATTCTTTACACCTAAAAGGATTAATCCCTTTTTTAGCTTATTTTCAAGAATATGATTTACAAGAGGGCTCCTGTTACCATACTTATCAACAGCATAATAGGTAAAGGTACGTATTGTACCTTTACGTGGTAATGGGATTATAGCGGCGTTGTTATATAACCGATAGCTATTTTTATCCCATTTGTAATATATTAAAATATCTGAAATTGTTGGGAAAGAAACCAGCGAAGAATGATCATTCAATTGAAAAACAACGGGATCAGGTACACTGATATTCTTTTTGCAGAGAGAAATTGTTTTCCGGAGGTAGTTTTTTGAATAATTACCTGCTTCATCCTTTGTCCAGGCAAAAACATGAAGATTCCTGCTTTTTTGTAACGCTACTGATAGCGTTATAGGTTTTGTATAGAGAAAACCTTCATCTTTGTCCGGAAAAATTATTCCATTTGAAATATAATAATAAATTTGATCTCCATTTTTACTATGTAAAGAGAATGTTACCGTTCTGTTTGTTTTTTCGTTATCTTCAATGCCAATTATGGTGGGCATCTCAGGATCTTTTTTATCTATTCTAACGGTAAGAATTTTATCTGAGAAAGTATAATTTCCCGCTTTATCAAAAGCAACAGCAGAAATCTGAAAGGTTTTGTCTTCGCCCTTATCAACATCAAGCGTAAAAGCATCTGTAATAGGAATTCCCTTTTCCATATAGATATCAAGTGAATGTGTTTCTTTTTCCGTTAAGCTTTTTTTGACAAGCACTCTCATAGAAAATGGATTATTCCCCGCACGAAGAGTAACAGAATGATTATAGATTCCACGATGATCAGGAAGAGAAAAAACCGGTGCCTGAGGAGGTTTGTCATCAAGAGAAAACGAAAGGATTTTCTGTATTTGCGGTTTTGAAAAATTTTTATTAATGGCTAAAATTTTAATTGTATATTTTTTTTCCTCATTACTTACAATATTAAATTTAAGAGGACTTACCAGAAGCTGATTATTCAGAGGTTGCGGGTCATCAGGTTCGGAACCATCGTCTGTCAGTTGATAATAAAGAAGCGTATCAAAGGTCGGGTAAAATCTTATAATTTTTCCTGTACGGTAACTACCGTTATTCTGTACACCTGAATAACGGTAATACAGGAATGTTCCATCAGTTTTAATGGGAATTTTTTCCGTTATGGTTCTGCTTCTATTCCCTGTTTTATCGGCCGAATACACGCTTAATGTCCCTGTATTATGAAAAAGGCTAACGGGAAGTGGTTCTGTATACTCTCTGAAATTAGCCTTCTGTACAGCACTGTCAAATTTTGATTCGTTGATTGAATAATAGTGTATACCACTGCCGCTAAGTAAAACTTTACCATTTGCAAATTGAACTAATGGTTCCGGAGGAGGAACCAAATCAAAAGGCAGAGATACCTTTGCAATGTCGCTGAAGTTTCCGGCAGAATCCATCAGGACACCTTTTATACTCAGCCTGCCGGACATACCAAAGGGGAAATGCAAATCCGCATTTTTAATACCACTAAAGGAAGTGCTATCAGGATTTTCAGGTTCCGTTCCATTATATGTAACAGTATAGAAAAAAGAATTATCTTTTTCGTTTACTATCTCTATATGATAGGTGTCCTGTGACACCTTTGAAACTTTTATCTGTGGTACTTCGGGAGAAAGAAAATCAAAATTTATAAGTTTCGTTATTACCGTGCTTTCCATACCGGTTTTATACACTCCAATAGCCTTAATAATACGTGAGCCTGTTTGTATATTTTCCGGTAGAGTAATGCTGAATGGTTTGCGGTATACTAAAGAATAGGTATCCGGTGTGGATCCGTCTTTTGTATAATAAATATCAATACCCTGGGGTCCTTCAAGACTTACCTCGGCATTTCCTGCTCCGTTTTTTCTATTAACATTGATAATTGGTGTTCCCGGCGAACGTCTGTCAAATATATAGAAATACCTGTAAACACCCTGTTCGCTGGAGGAATCCCCGGGATAAACTCTTAACGGAATATATTTTACCATTCCTTCAATGGGTAAAAGGGTTAGATATTCATTCTTTTTATATTTTAATTTTACTATATCATCCGGTTGATCGGAAAATTGATAAAGGAATTCGGATCCTTGTAGTTTTATTAAGAGAGGATCTGTGTAAACTCCGCTTTCCTGTGTATTTGGATGTAACTCCCCTCTCCGTATGACAAAATGAACTGTTTTTTTTATTATCTTTGTACTGTGCAAAGGAAGTCCTGCAAGATGCAGTGAATATTCACCTTTTGCTTTAAATAAAATAGGATATCTGTATGTAGTACCATATTTAGCCGGATCGCTGTTACCCAATGAATACCGTACCCACTTGAACCCGGCAACATCAATATAGAGAAGCTGATTATTTAGAAAAATACCATCCACCGGACTGAGAATGTGAATGGTCCGGGGAACGGGAGGACGTGGTACAAGAGTATACCTTTTAATAATTTCTTTACTTTTATTACCGCTGCTGCTGACAGCAAACGCCCTCAGCACAATATTTCGGGAAATGGTAGATTGGTTTAAAGGTACCGGTAACCCCTCCCACCTCTGAAATTTAAGTGAAGTGTTTCCGGATGTCGTATAAAATATTTCTGTATTGCTTTTGGTAAATGTTATTCTAATATTGTGATTATAAATTCCCGGTGCCGGATTAACTTCAGGCGAAAGAGGAATAGTCTTATCAATAGTGTAGTGAATAGTATCTGTTACTTGTTTACCTTTACTGTTTATAAGGAAAACAGAAAGAGAGAATGTTCTTTTTTCTCCAGTCATAGCTGTTAGATGAAGAGGGAATATATAAGGAATCAAAGTCCTGTCCTGGGAATTTTTAAAGGTGTAGTAGAGTGTTCCCTGTTTTGATGAGTATAAACGCACGGTAATATCATGATTGTATAACCCCGGTGGCAATGAAGGGACAAAATCCCGGGAAAAAAGTGAAACGTTTAAAAAAACAATGAGAATTGCAATGAAACTAAATTTTTTCATAGAATAATCATACTATGGTTTCGCTTATTATACGTTTAAGATCAGGATTTTCTTTATAATAATATTTTTCAAGTTCTTCTTTTGTTAATCCGACAAGTTCATGGCTCATATAATGTATCCAGATGTCATCTTCAGGTGAATTAATGATGTGTGTCCGGCAGCTATAGTCAGGGAGAAGCGGTAGCTTTTTTTCTTTATAGGTTAAATCCTTATAATCATGAACAGCTATTTTTAGATCACTTCTCGGTATACCATGATTTATAATAACCTCGCCAAGATAATTTATTGTTTTACCGGAATCATAAATGTCATCCACAAGAAGTATTTTATCTCCGTTTCTTAGATATTCAGGGCTGTATGTCCAACCGTCAATCTTGACCATTGACTGCTTGCGTATATCAGTATATGAACGGGCAACAACAGCCGCATAGAAAACCGGACGTTCGGTTTTTTTTACAATTTTAAAAAATTCACTCATAACATTCCCAATATAAGCACCACCCCTAAGAGAAACGTAAATCACATCGGGAATAAATCCATCACGAAGAATAGTATCAGCAAGTTTTAACGCGTTATCCCGTACCGTATTATATGAAATAAAATCTTTTTTCATATACAATCCTTTTAAACATTTTTAAGATACATTCTATATTCTACCGGTAAATTCAGTATTAGGCAAATAATTAATCCGGAATTGTTAAAATCTCCGTGTGATCCTTAAATATAGCGACAGTATGTTCCCAATGAGCAGAAATTTTTCTGTCCAATGTTTTGACTGTCCAACCATCGGGCAGGACTTTCACATCATCCGTCCCTAAGTTTATCATTGGCTCAATCGCTACTACCATACCTGCTTTAAATCGTGGATTTGGGCCGGAACTGACATAATTTGGCACCTGAGGATCCTCGTGAGGAGAAAAACCTACTCCGTGACCGCAAAAATCCCTGACCACACCGTATCCAAACTGTTTCGCGTGTTTAAACACTGCCCTGGAAATATCATGTACTCTGTTACCGACTTTAGCCTGATCAATACCAAGATACAGACATTCACGTGTTCTTTTTACAAGATTTTGCACTTCTTCCGTACCGGTTCCAACTATATGGGTTACCGCAGAATCACTAAAAAACCCCTTTAAATTTATACCCAGATCAAGGCTTACAACATCACCGTTTTTTAATGTTTCTTTTCCGGGGATACCGTGAATTACAACATCATTAACAGAGGTACAGAGAGTTGCAGGATAACCCATGTAATGTAAAAAAGCAGGTCTCCCGCCATTTTTTATAATAAAATTATAGGCAAATTTATCCAATTCTGCTGTAGTAATTCCTTCTACCACCAATTTACCCAGTTCCAAATGGGTCCTGGCAAGAAGTCTGCAGGATTCACGGATTTTTTTTACTTCTTCAGTAGATTTTAATTTAATCATTATTAATTTGTTTTCATCCTTTTAATTTTCTCCAATTCTATCAGAGCAGCTGTATTTGATCTGTCTAATTCAAGCGCATACTTCAATTCCCTGATAGCATTTTTTCGATTTCCAAGTGCAAAGAGAGTTTTAGCAGTATATGTGCGTATATATGATCTTTCAGATGAATTTGATTTTTCATGGACACTAATGTCATTTTCCGCATTCTGGAATATCACAATAGCTTTTTTATATTCTTTTTCATATAGAGAAAGAAGGCCGATATCAAAGAGCAGTTCCCATCTTTTTTTGGCTTTATATGAATCTCTAAACACTTCTTCAGCCTGCGTAATATTACCCGTGTAGATATAGGTAATCCCTTTAAAAAAATTAAACCATGCTTTATTCTCTCTCTCCTTTTTTTCATTCTTAAGGTAATTCTGAAGTAGACTAAAATTACCTGTATTTACAAGATACCAGCAATAGTATTTTTTTAAAGTGTCCGATACATCTTTACCAGAAAGGGACTCCTGCAATCTGGCAATAAGTAGGTCAGACTCAACCGGGTTTCTTAAAGTTAGCTTTATAATGGTAAGAACAGGTTCATCTCTCCCATAAAGGTTAATGAGATCAACTGTCTTATTATAATCCTTCAGTTTTAATAATGAGGCTACAATAGAATATAAGAGATCCGTATTTCTTGGAAAATATTTAAAACCTTTTATAATTTCAGGGATTAACTCTTCTTTCTGAGTATCAGCGGCAACCCACCCTGAATTTGCGTAAGGTATCCATGACAGTTCAGGAGATGTTTTTATTATTTTCCTATATAGTTTTATAGCTTTAGGATATTCACCTAGAGACATTAAAAGATCCGCTTTGAGCAGGTATAATGTATTTATATTAAAATTGAGATTGTATTTATTAAGAATTTTTAGGGCATCCGAATAATTTCCTGCTTTATAGGCACTAAAAAAAAACAATTCATTACGCCCGTGAATAGTTACATCCATATTTCGTAATAGTTTACAGGCTTTGAGATATTCTCCGTTTTCCAATAAGATTAGAGCCTTATCAACTTCATAACCAGAATCTTCAGTTATTTTGGCAGCTGTATCAAAAACTGAAATTGATTTCGAATCAAGGGGGAGCATGAGTGCTGATTGCATCTGTTTTGATGGCTTTTTATAGAAATCCAACTCCAGCATGAGTGAATTGGAAACAATTCCCTTATAGCTCTGTACAAATTGAACAGCATTATCTGTTTGACCGTCTTTAAGCAGAGCGTAAAAATATACATTGGCTATTTCAGAATCTTTCGGATATTTTTTTAACGCGCTGTAACTTTTTTCAACAAGAAGATTGTAATTCCCAACCGATGAACTATACTTAAAACACCTTTGTAAAAAACTTTTAATTTCAACAAGCGTAAGCTTTTTAACGTTAACCTTATTTAAGGTTAATTTTGCCTCTTTATAGGCATGTGTATTAATTTTATTATCAATTTTTAGAATAACTTCACTATAATCAAATATTTTCTTTTTCGTTAAAAAAAAGTAGCGAACGCTGAAAAAAATAATTAGTATAATAATAAAAATAATAAAAAATATACCAATTTTCCTGCTCATTTATACATTTCTTTTTTTCGAATTCCATCAAGAACGCCATTAATAAATTTATAAGAATCATCCCCCCCAAATTCCTTAGCAATATCGACTGCTTCATTTATGGTCACTGTTGAAGGAATTGATGGTTGATAAAGAAGTGAATAGGCACTTATCCGTAAAATAGCAAGTTCAATTTTTGAGATTCGGGAAAAATCCCATTTCTCAAGGGCACTTCTGATAATTTTATCAATTTCACTAATATTTTCAAGTGTACCTTTTGTTAAAAGTCTTGAAAATGCAAGAGTACCTTCATCATATTTCTTACGGTGTTCACTATCCAACCATGCCATTTCAAGAAGATATTCATTATCCCCGGTACTGAATTCTTTACTAAAAACAGACTGAAAAGCTATTATTCTTCCTTGTCTTCGGGAACTCATATTTACTCTTTTTCTTCAAAATATATTTATATCGGCTTGTTTCTTTAATTCTGCAACCACCTCTTTCAGTGCTTTCTGCAGTGCTGCCTGTTGTCGTTCCTGAAATATTCCTGTTTTAAGGTAATCATGAACGGTAATGGTTTTCCCCGGAGCTATCGGATCATTCAAACCAAGAACCCTCGGGGCCCTCTTTTCAGTTATTCGTACAATATGATAACCGGTATTGGACTCCAGGACACCTGAAATTTCATTAACTTTGAGGTTGAATAAATCATTAAAGAACGTGTTGCCCAGGCGTGCACGGGTGTTACGATCATCCCGCCTTATATACCCGATGTCGCCTCCCCTGTATTTAAGAGCGTTATCTGATGAATATTTTGAAACAGCATCATCAAAGGTAATAACACCATTTTTTAATTTCTGATATATTGCAGTCATTTTTTTCTTAATAGCTGCTTTTTCACTGGCGGTTTTATTCAGGGTACTCATATAAATCATACTTACCCGGATATATTCAGGACTTACCAATTTAGTTACATTATCCTGGTATTTGTTCTCTATCTCTGCTTCCGTTGGTTCTTTCACAGCTTTAAAAAGAGCACTTTTTTTTCTGGAAATATACATTTGTTTTAACATTTGGTCTTTAAGGTTTTTTAAATAAGTTTCCCAGGTAGTACCTGTCTGTTTTTGAACAATTTCCTTAAACTGATTAACAGTTAATGCTCTTCCCAGCTGTTTTTCCACGCTTTTCATCTGAGTATTAATAACCTTTTGAATTTCCTCTTTGGTTACTTTAACGCCATCACGCTCAGCTCCCTGCAGAATAAGAATCGAGGAGATCAAATTATTCAGCATCTGTTTTTTTGATATCTTTCGCTGTGGAAGACCGTTTTTTTTCAGTTGTTGATTGTAAGCATTAATTTCATTCTGAACTTCCTGAGAGGTTATCATTTCAGGTTTAATAAGGTTAACTGTTGCCACAGTTTCGCCTAGAACATCTGCAGTTACCGTGAACGCAACTGTTATAAAAATTAAAATTATTATTGTCAGTATCTTTTTCAATCTGCTACCTCTATTATAACTATCGGGCTATGTGTAATTTTTTGCCAATATGCTCTGCCTCGAAGGTTGTTTTTATGATATCGGAACGTTTTAAAAACATTCCTTCCCCCTCCATGAATTTCATTAAACCAGAAAGTGCTTTTTGAGATCGAAATCCATTTTTCACTACAAAGGCATAACTTCGTTTACCAGATACTGTGCCCATATTTTTAAAAGTTGATTTTATTTTTTCAGGTATTTTCCCTGAAAAAAATCCATTCTTAATCGATCCTATACAGATATAATCATAAAAAAAAAGTTTACCTTTATCATCCTTAAACCCGTTTATCAAGTCGACCTGATGTCCCTGTTTCTCTATGCCTTTACCAAGAGACTGAGATATTTTTCTAAGTAGTTTATGTTCTTCCTGACCTTCAAAAAATAAAATGCAAACCCTCATTTTAGTACCTTTTTAAAATCATGGTAATAAAAAACAAAAAAAACCATCAATTGTTAGTTCCTGATGTTTTTGTTTTTAGAGGAACAGAAGTTCCCGCCGCATTATTAGTATTAATCGGTTGGTTCCACCACTCTTTTGTCGATTGAGAAAGTCCTTCCCGTGCAGTACCAAGAACATCTCCCCTTTCAGGTGTTCTATTAACCCATGTCAATCCAAAAGAACTCATCATAAAAACAGCGGCTATAATCGAGGTGGTCTTCGTAAGGATATTTCCAGACCGTGAACCAAAAGCTGCTGAACTGCCACCTCCGAAAATACCTCCAAGACCCTCACCCTGTTCATCCTGCATCATTACTATAATTACAAGAAGTATTGCGCTTATAATAAATATTACAAGTAATATTCCACCAACAATTGCCATTATTTTAACTCCCTAACCTATTTATTATAATCCATAATTGGAATAAATGTCTCTGCTTTCAGTGCTGCGCCACCAACAAGAGCACCGTCAATATTGTCTTCGGACATGAGGTCGTTAACATTACCAGGCTTAACAGAACCCCCGTACTGTATAATCATTTCTTCTGCCTCTTTTTCACCGTAAAGGTTTTTAACCTCATTACGGACAACCTGATGGATCGCGTCCGCATCGGCAGGTGAAGCTGTCTTGCCTGTGCCTATTGCCCAGACAGGTTCATAGGCTATAGTAACTCTGGAAAGATCGATGTTTGTTACACCTCTCAAACCTTTGGTAAGCTGGTTGGTTACAACTTCATTTGCTTTTCCCGATTCTCTTTCTTCCAGAGTTTCTCCAATACAGAACACCACCTCAAGATCATGATTCAAGGCGAGCTTTATTTTTTTGTTAATAACCTCATCCGTTTCACCGTATACATGACGTCGTTCGGAATGCCCTAGAATAACAGTTTTTACGCCGAGATCCTTCAGCATAAGTATTGAAATTTCACCTGTATGGGCTCCGCTTTCCTCCGATGACATATTTTGAGCACCCAGAATAAGCTCGCTATTTTTAATTACTTTTGATACCGCATCAAGCGCGGTATAAGGTGGCGCGATCATAACTTTATTTTTAAAGCTACCTGTTTCCAGCAATTCTTTTGCAAGAGAAACTGCTTCTGGGGTAGTTTTATTCATTTTCCAGTTTCCGGCTATATATGGTCTTCTCATCTAATTCTCCTTTTGTAATGCTGCAATTCCGGGAAGTGTTTTCCCTTCAAGATATTCAAGGGAAGCACCGCCTCCTGTGGATACATGATCTATTCTGTCAGCAAAACCAAATTTATTCACAGCTGCGACAGAGTCACCGCCACCCACAACAGTCGTTCCTCCGCATTCTGCTACTTTTTCCGCTATAGCGATTGTTCCCCTGGAAAAGGTGTCAAACTCAAAAACACCCATTGGCCCATTCCAGACGAGAGAACGGGCAGTTTTAATAACACGGGCAAAAGAGCTAATTGTTTTTGGGCCGATATCCATTCCAAGAAGATCTTCAGGTATATCAGTACTTTCAACAACAACCGGTACGGCAGTTTCAGAGAATGTAGCTGCACAAATATGATCAACAGGAAGAATCAGATTTACACCCTTTATCTTTGCAGTATCAAGAATTTTTCCGGCAGTTTCAAGATAATCCTCCTCTACAAGAGACTTTCCAATAGTATGCCCCTGAGCTTTTAAAAAGGTATACGCCATCCCTCCGGCAATAAGAACGGAAGAACATTTGTTCAGAAGAGATTGAAGGACGCCAATCTTTGAAGAAACTTTTGCTCCTCCGACAATAGCTACAAAAGGCTGTATGGGGTTTGTTACAAGAGGTTCAAAAAATTTAACTTCTTTTTCTATGAGAAATCCGGCAACTGAAGGAAGAAAGTGTGTAACGCCCTCAGTTGAAGCATGTGCCCGATGAGCTGTACCGAACGCATCATTTACATACACATCTCCGTTTTTTGCAAGCTGTCTGGCAAATCCGGCATTATTCTTTGTTTCCTCAGAATGAAAGCGGACATTTTCCAGCAGAATCACATCTCCCGGTTTTGATAAATCCAAAATAGAATCAACTTCAGTACCGACGCAATCGGGTGCCATAGTCACATTATGTTCCAGAAGTTCTTCAAGCCGTGGTATTAACTGATTAAGAGAAAATTCTTTTTTTACCGTACCTTTTGGACGCCCCAGGTGGCTCATTAGTATAAGAGTCGTTCCCTTCTCTTTCATAATGTATCTCAGAGTGGGAAGAGCGGCCTTAATACGTGTATCATCAGTTATTTTACCGTCCTGCAGAGGGACGTTAAAGTCCACTCTGACAAGACATTTTTTTCCTGTTAAATCAATATCCTTAACAGTTTTAATGTTCATTTTTATACCTTATTTAGAGATAAAGACCGCCAGGTCTACAACACGGTTTGAATAACCCCATTCGTTGTCATACCATGAAAGCACTTTAAAAAATCCTTTCCCTATTTTCATGGTAGAAAGTGAATCGAAAACCGATGAATGAGGATTACCTATAATATCATTGGAAACAATAGGATCTTCAGTATATTCAAGGTATCCTTTCATGGATCCTTCAGCTGCAGTTTTTAGAGCCGCGTTTAATTCTTCAACTGACGGATCCTTTTCCAGCTTTACCGTCAGATCCACAATTGAACCGGTTGGCGTTGGAACACGCATAGCTATTCCATTCAATTTCCCGTCAATTTCGGGAATAACAAGTCCTACGGCTTTCGCTGCTCCGGTAGAAGTAGGAATAATAGATTTTGCCGCTGCACGGGCTCTGCGAAGATCACTGTGTGGAGCGTCATGAAGCCGCTGGTCACTGGTATATGAATGAACAGTGGTCATTAATCCTTCAATAATACCAAAATTATCATTGATTACTTTAGAAATCGGGGCCAGACAGTTTGTTGTGCATGATGCATTGGAAACAGCACGTTCACCGTTATAAGCCTTATCATTAACACCGAGTACAATTGTTTTATCGACCGTATCTTTCGCCGGAACAGTCAGAATCACCTTTTTTGCTCCAGCTTCCAGATGATCTTTATATCCGCCTCTTGGTCCCGAAGCGGTACGGAATATACCTGTTGACTCAATTGCCACGTCCACACCGAGTTCTTTCCATGGGAGATTTTTTGGTTCTCTTACCGCGTAAACCTTAATTTCCTTTCCATTAACAACTATCGCGTTTTCCTTTGCTTCAACAGAGTACTTCAGCACTCCGTAGTTTGAATCGTACTTCAAAAGATATGCAAGTGTTTTTGGATCCGTAATATCATTTATTGCTACAATTTCAACGTCGTTTCTATCAAATGCTACTTTAAAAACACTGCGGCCTATTCGGCCAAAACCATTAATTGCTATTTTCACCTTAATCCTCCATACTCTATCGTAAATTTATACTATGTACAAAAACTATATGACAAAAAAGCAGAGTATGTCAATCAATCAGGGAAGGGTAAGTATTGTTTTATACATTTCTGAAGAGGTGCTTCCCTTATCCACCGGAAGCTCTTCTTTTGAGGATTTTTTCTGTTCACTTTTAACAACGATATCATTTCCAACATTAATAAGGTCAAAAAAAGTGTATTTTTTTACTACTCCTTCTGAAATAAGATCATCAACGGCATCTACTTTTATTTCTCCGAGTAAGTGAGATTGAGGAATATTGTACCTAAACTGATCATCTAAAATAAAATTATAGCCCGGTTCAACAATAGAGAACACCATCCCGGGTTTAATACCATCAGCACGTCCAAGATTGATAAGCACTTTATTTGTAATTCTTTTAATTATTTTTCCTGAAAGAGGAATAAGAGCCTGTATCGAATCACTAAGTTTCTTCAGGGCGGATGAAACTTTTCCGTTCCCCGTCCTGTAGATTGAAAACTTTTTTAACAAAGCTCCTGTTTTACCATGATAAAGATCAGCTGATAAAGAAAAATTTTCATTAATGCCGGTGGAATCCACCATGAGAAAATAGTCACATTTACTTTTTCTTGCAAGGTTAAAAGCCTCTGAGAAAGCTTTCTTTTCTCCCAAATCAATAACATCTATCCTTTCAGCACCAAGAAGCAAATTTTTCAAATACCTGTTTATATAATAGTCGGCATTAAAATAGGCTGTATTTCCAAAATCATTTCGTATTCCGCTGTATATTCCTATTTTAACATCCTGCTTTTGCACTTCAAATTGGTTAACCTTCCATTTTGAAGCGACGGTATTACTAATAAGGCTTTGATATATTTCTATATTATCTTTTAAATCACGGGAATGGGAATCAATTTTTTCAACCTCTTTCAGAATAGAAAGATACCGACTTACGTACCCTTCTTTCTTAATAAGATTTGCGTATAACAGCCATCCGCTGGCTGAATGCGGCGCAATAAAAAGGCCCCGTCGATATTCTTCCCTTGCTTTATCAATATAATCCTTTGTTTCAAGTTCTTTTCCATTCCGGAAATGAAAATCCGCGTATTTCTTTCTAACCGGATCGTCGGGTGACTTTGTGTCTTCAATAAATGATTCAAGAGCGATACGGATTATTTCATCTTCAGGTTGTAATGAAAGTGCTATTGAGTAGGCTTGTAAAGCTTTATCGTTTCTTTTATCCAGGCGATAGACTTCCGCAAGCATATACCATACTAGCGGCTGGCTTCTGTTTACCTTCAAAACCTTTTGCAGTAATATCTCCGCGTCAGAATACCTTTTTTGGTTTACATATATTTTTGCCAGGAGGAGAACAGCATCTTTATTATTCTTATCGAGTACTACCGCTGCTTCAGCGTATTTCTCAATTCTATCCGGTAGATTCTCAGCCTGAAAATGCCGCGCCGCTGTATACTGGACAATAGAATCATTTGGAAACATTCGCAAAAGATGAGAAACATAAGGGTCCGCTTCGGAATATCGTCCCCGGGAATCGAGAATAATAATAAGAGATAGAAGTGTTCTTTTATTATCAGGAAAATACAAAAGAGTTTCATTGTAAATCCTGATTGCGTCAATAATATTACCTTCCGCAACAAAAAGTTCCGCCCTCCCTATTTTAGCATCTATATTATTAGGTTCTCTCTGCAATGCTTCATTAAAAAGAGGAAAAGCTTCATTAAATCTACCGAGAGCCGTAAAGATTCTCCCCTGCAATACCAGCAGAGAAGTTTCATTTTTATCAATCTTTCTAGCTTTTAAAAGATACTTTAAAGATTCTTCAAATTCATTAAGCCTGAAGTATGTGAGGGATAGCCCATAAAGAGCATTAATAAACTCGGGGTTTGACTGGAGAGAAGCTTTGTAGTATTCTATAGCAGTGTAATAGTTTTTTTCCCTGAAAGCTTCCCCGGCAAATTTAATGTTTTTCAGGGCAGGTACTTCACTTCCGAAAATCATGAAGACTGATATAAAAGAAAAATAAACTATGGCCGCTGCTTTACGATTCAACACGGTTATTTTCCCTGATAACAAGTTTTATAGTTTTTATTTTATGTCCGTCCATTTCCTGAATAATAAAATCAATGCTGTTATAGGTGACTTTTTCATATTTAACCGGTATTTTCCCAAAAAGATCAAAGACAAACCCACCGAGCGTATCAAAATCGGTGGTTGGCAGGTTAATTGCAAGCTGATCATTTAAATCATCTATATTTATACGTCCTTCACAGCGGTAGATATTCTCATCTATCTTAAATACATCTTCAACCTCATGATCGAATTCATCCTGTATATCTCCAACAATCTCTTCTATAATATCCTCCATGCAGACAATACCGGAAACACCGCCGTATTCATCAACTGCCACAGCAATATGAACATGCCGCCTTTTAAATTCTTTAAGCAAAGTATCAAGACGTTTACTTTCAGGAACAAAATATGGTTTTCGAAGTATTGCATTTATGTTTATATTTTCTAAATTTTCTGAATATTTAAGAAGATCCTTCGCGTAAAGTATTCCAACAACGTTATCAATTGTTCCCTCATATATGGGAAATCTTGAATGACCGCACTCTATAATGGAGTCAAGCATCTCTTTTACCGGAGCTTCTTTTGAAAGAAAAATGACATCAATTCTCGGAACCATAACTTCTTTAACTGAAGTATCGGAAAGTTCAACAATTCCCCTGATCATATCTTTTGTTTCAAAATTCAGGTTATCCAATGATGTTTCCCTGTTTCCATTTCTCCCGAATAAACGCTGTAAAAGTCCCAATTTCAAAATAAGCGTTCTCCCCCTACAGAGTGTAAAATTTTTTCCTGTTTACGCAGCATCCGTTCTCCCGGATCATTTGTTTTGTGATCCATCCCGGTAAGATGTAATATTCCATGAAGAACGACACGTTTTAGTTCTTCTTCATATGAAACATTAAACCTAACAGCGTTATCTTTTACCATGCTCCCTGAAATAATGATATCTCCGGCGTGCATCGTTTCCCCTGGTATCAGGGGCTGATCCTGGGGAAATGACAGAACATCCGTTACTTCATTTTTACCCCGATAAACGGCATTCAAGTCCTTTATAAACGTATTATTACACAAAACAACTGAAAGTTCCCATGCATCTATATTCATATAGTGTAACACTTTTTGAATAAAGTCGGCAAGATTATTTACCCATTTTTCCTCAGGAACGCCTTTGTAAGAGATGTCAACAGAATTCATGTTTTTGTTTCCTCTCTCTTCGGGTATTCAATTCTTGAATGAAAATGTCCGGCAAGAATTTGAATAAAACTGTTTTTTATCTCTACAAGTTCTTTAAATGTGATATTACAATTAATAAGCTGCCCGTTTTCTACCTTTTCAAGCATTATATTCCAGACAAATTTTTCCAGCTTTGCCATTGTTGGTTTCTTTAATACACGTGAAGCTGCTTCAACACTATCCGCCATCATAACAATCCCTGCCTCTTTGGATTGTGGAGGTACTCCGTTGTATGCGTAATCCTCCTTCGCTATCCGATTATTCCCAAGTTCTTTTTTCAGAGCCTCTATATAAAAATAATTAATGACTCCACTGCCATGGTGTTGTGCTATTATATCAATAATTTCAAGAGGAAGTCCTATCTCTTTCCCCCGTTCTATTCCTATTTTTACGTGAGATTTGATTACTGCTACCGATAAGCTTGGTTTAAGATCATCATGTTTGTTATCACCTTTTTGATTTTCGATAAAATACTCCGGCTGATCTATTTTTCCGATATCATGATAATACGCGCCAACTCTAGCCAGAAGAGCATTGGCACCAATTTTTCTTGCGGCAGATTCAGCAAGGTTTGCGACACTCATAGAATGTCCATATGTACCTGGGGCAAGAGTTATCATCTTTTTAAATATAGGCATACTCATATCCGAAAGTTCAACAAGTCTGAAAGAGGTTGGCAGATTAATAAGATGCTCGAGAATAGGTAAAAGAGAAAGATTGAGAATACTGCACAGGAACGCGTTAAAAACTCCCATCAGCCCGGCTTTTATAAACCAGGTAAAATCCATACCTAAATAAAGAGAAATAATCAGGACAATAAAGATATTTACAACGGCAAGGTATAAACCTGCTTTAACCAAATCCAGTCGTTTTTCAATTTTCCTGACAAAATATGCTCCGGAGAAACCTGAAACAAGACTAAAAATAAAATCGTAGCTTGTTGTATTTGGAAAAATAAAAAGAAAAAGAGAAAAAAGAAGAGCAAGCAAACTACCCGTTTTACTGTCAAGTATCACAGATAAAAGCATGGAAAAAAGTGCAACAGGAATAAAGAAAGAAAATTCCATACTGCTGTATGTATCTGTTATATGAATTATTACGGAAACATACAGTGCGTAGAACAGAGAGAGAACAAGAAGAACATAGATATACTGTGCTTTCCGTTTTTTCTTTGAAAAAAACGGTAAAAAAAGAAGGATTCCAAGGATATAGAGTAACAGGAGATACAGTCCACCTCCAATCACCTGTACGGCTGTCGAACTA
>CAYSXD010000021.1:0-18151 GCA_964434925.1 uncultured Spirochaetaceae bacterium | reverse complement strand
GATGTGTTTAATCTGCAGGATGATCTTGCCATACTGGTTGTAAAAGCTTTAAACATAAAAATTTCAACCCTGGAAAAAGAACAGGTACTTAAAGATCCTACCAAGGACATGGATGCCTATGATTTATATAATAAATCTCTTGCGGGAACCTCAAAGGAGAGGCGCATAGCGCTCTTGAAAAAAGCACTTGCAAAGGATCCGAAGTTTGTTCTGGCACGGCATTGTCTTGCTGAAACATACATTGATACGAACGATTTTGATGACAGCATCAGTGAATATCAACAAATACTCAAAGATAATCCCTCTGATTTCAAGGCTCATTACAACCTGGGCCTTTTATGGTTTGACCTGGGGAACTATTCCAATTCCGAGAAAGAACTCAAAAGTGCAGCTGCACTTCAAAAAAATAATCCGGATGTATGGTACAATCTTGCTTTATTAGAAGAGTATGACAAAGATGGAAACCGGCTTGGACCGGATGTTGACAGAATGGCTGTAAAAAAAGCATACGAAAAGGTCCTTTCAATAAATAGTAAACAGCTGGAAGCCCACTATGCCCTGGGGGTGCTTGACGCGCTCATTGCCCAGGAAAGCAAGGATGTTCATAAGCAGAAAAAATACCTCGAAGAGTCCATAGAGCATCTAAAATCGTATTTGTCCATCTACCCTGATGTTTTTAATGCATCAGAAGTAAAACAGAACATCCAGCTGTTACAAGGTTCATTGAAACAGGTAAACGACTATATTGCAAACAAGTAAACAGAGGTAAAAGAATGAAAAAAATACGAACTGTAGTAATTATGTGTACTGTATTTATAACTTTTGGGTGTCAGACGGTTCAGACCCCTTCCAGGACCGCCGGCACTACACAAAAACAGGGAGAAAAGACAACGCAGGTACAGAAATTTAAAGGTAAGGCAGCATATGTTGCAATTTCTGATTTCTCTATTCTTGCAGCAGATAAATCCCTCGGATTTCTTGCAACAGAGATCCCCAACGATCTCGCATCAGGATTTGCAAAGGGAGGGCTTATTAAACCAGTTGAACGCCAGGAACTGGATAAAGCCATGAAAGAACTCAAGCTTTCCATGAGTGGTCTCACTGACGAAGAATACTCGGTAAAGGCAGGTAAACTCCTCGGAGCAAAGTACATTCTTCTCGGCAGCATGAGTAAAATTGGTAATCAGATCAAAATCAGCTGCAGACTTATAGAAACTGAAACTGCCCAGATTGTCTATACTGAATCAGTCAGAGGATTATATTCAAACCTGTTTGATGTTGAAGACAACTTAAAAAACAAGATTGAACTATATTTTAGAAAATAATGAATAGTATAGAGTATGAAGAATGTTTAAAGAGAAATAAAGCATTTTTCCATTACAATTCCATACCGGTACATAGTCATACAAGCATCCATGACATCAATGGAGTATCATCTTTCGTTATGAAAAACCACTTTATATTCTCACTGTATAACAAGATTTAACAATTACATAGTTCATGAAAAAATGAAGTCCTTATCTACGTAACAGGAGCCTGCCCGGAAAGGCTATATTATATCTCCCGCTATCCTTAGCGCCGTTTTTACCCCCTCCACGGCGCTGGATATTATGCCCCCTGAGTAGCCGCTCCCTTCACCGATCATGTAAAGGTTGTTAAATCCTTCCAGCTTTCTTTCTCTGTCCCTGACTGCCTGAATCGGGGAAGAAGTTTTGCTTTCAAGACCCATTATTATCCCTGTTTCGTAACCCTTGATCTTTCGTGAAAAGTCGTTAAGTGCTCCGGAGATTGAAGTTGATATCTCTGCCGGAAACATATCCCACAGAGAGGCTTCTTTTAACCCCATGGGATAACTTGTTTCGGGTGCAGGGACACTGCCCTTTCTGTCCATAAAGTTCTGAATTGAGCAGAAAGGAGCTGAAAATCCGCCTGAAAAAGAGTAGAATGATTTTTCAAGGTTCTCAACCCATTTCATAGCTTCTTCCGGGCTGACCTCCCTTTTCAGAAGGGTATTCAGATTGACAGCCGCAACAACTGCGGCGTTGGCAAAGGTTCCGTTCCTTTTATAAAGGCTCATACCGTTAACAATATTTGTATCCTTGAATGCTCCTGTCGGAACAATTTTGCCCCCCGGGCACATACAGAAGGTATAAACGGGGAGATTTTTTTTATCATTAAAGGTAAGGCGATATTCTGCAGCTTTTATCCCGGGAAGTGTTTCTGTTCCCCACTGTGCCTTATTAATAAGAATCTGGGGATGTTCAACCCTGCTTCCAATGGCAAAATTCTTCGTTCTGAATGCAACACCCCTTTTCATAAGCATGCGGTACGTATCATACGCTGAATGTCCCGTTGCAAAAACAATTATTTCCGACGGGTATTCATTTTTATCTGTTGTCAGGCTTACTACGCTGTTTCCTGTAACGGATATATCATCCACTTTTTCATTAAAAAGTATAGTTCCTCCATCTTTCTCATACATAGTACGCAGGTTTTTAACAATTGTTATTAAATTATCGCTTCCCAAATGGGGATGAGCCATATAGAGAATTTCTTCCGGTGCACCGGCACTCACGTACGTATTAAGAATAAAGTGTTTTTCTTTTGATATGTGTTTTGTGCGTGAAGTCAGTTTTCCGTCTGAAAAAGTTCCCGCTCCCCCTTCACCGAAAGCATAGTTGTTTACCGGGTTAAATCTGCAGGTGCTTTCAAATTCCTCTATATCTTTCTGGCGTTTATCAACCCTGCCGCCTCTCTCTAATATCACTGTACTAAAACCGGATTTCTGCAGTACGTAGGCGCAGAAGAATCCCGCAGGCCCGCTGCCTACTATTGTCACCTTTTCTTTTCTTTTTCTGAATGGGATTACAAGTTCCAGAGCGGAAATGAGTTCTTCCCTGAATCCGGGGGCTGACACGGCAACCGACATCACCCATTTAATGGCATTCTTCTTCCTGGCATCAAGGCTCTTTCTGTCTATCCTGTATGTAAAGTCTCCGGTTTTAACAATTTTTCGGATCTTCCTTTCAAGATCCTCTTTGCTGTATCCTGTATGTATTGTCAGTTCTATCTTTCTGCTTCCCATTTATCCTGCTGTCCAGTTCTCAATTTTCAAACCAGGGACTCTATCGAATTCTTTAACATTATTTGTGACTAAACAGAAATCTCTGGAAATACACTGTGATGCAATCTGCAGATCATAAGGTCCGATGGGAGTTCCTTTTTTGTTTAAATATGCTCTGATAAAACCGAAATTCTCACAATCCTTTTCATTGAAAGGGATAATTTGGAATGGAGCTAAAAATTCCATTAAAACGACTCTGTTCTTTTGAGGATATAGACTCCTCGCAATTCCATACTCCAATTCCGCTACTGTTACAGCAGATACTGTTAAATCAAAAGGATCTTTTTCCATGACTTTTGATTGTAGACTCGTGAATTTCTTTTTAATTAAGTAAATACAGATATTTGTATCAAGCATATACATTAGAAGGAATCCCTATCCTGCTGTTCCGGTTGTTCTCTCCCTTCTTCGAAAACGTCATCTGAAAACCTGTCCAGGCTTTCCTCAAATGTTTTCCACAAGTCATCCTTTGAAGTAAGTATAATTGACCTTCCTATTTTCTGGATGTAAAGCTCATCTTCATCAATAGAGAATCCTTTGGGAATACGGACTGCCTGACTGTTACCGCTTTTAAAAACCTTGACTATCTGCATAAGCACCTCTTGTATAAATATATACCTGTGTATATACAAAATCAAGATTATGTTTCAGTAAGCGGTATACAAAAATCTAACAATATTGGTTTCTATATGCTGACAACAGTTAGAAGATACTCTATACTTTTTCATATGGCAATAATGATAACGGGAGCTACAGGGCTCCCTGGAAGGGCTGTGTATGCACAGCTTACGAAAAACAAAAATTTTAAGGTTGTTGGAACCGGTTTTTCGAGGGCGGAGCCTCCCCTTGAAAAGCTTAACCTCCGGAATAGAGAGGATGTTGATTCTTTCCTTGATAAGCATAAGCCGGACTGTATTGTTCACTGCGCAGCGGAGCGGAGGCCGTCGTATGTAATCGAAGCGGAGCCGGAAGCGTCCGAAGAGCTGAATGTGGGTCTTACCGGGTATTTTGCCGAACAGGCAAAGAGGTTCGGCAGCTGTATGGTGTATATCTCGACCGATTATGTTTTTGACGGTACATTACATTTTTCAGGAGCTGAGGTGTTTACAAAGTACGCAATGACCCTGAGTATGGCGGAGAGTTTGAGAGTTGAAAAAGAGTGTATTTCTCCTGACAGAACTGCTTCCGGAGCAGCGAGGAGGCCTGAAAACAGTCATATTGATACTTCACATATTGATGAAATTATCAGTATTCCCGGATCATCATTTAACGATAGAATCAAACGGGATCTTCAACGGCTGTTTGTGATTTGAGAGAATGAAGCAGGAGGGTATAATTTAAAAATGGAAGAATCTTTTACCCTGAGAGTCATTGAAATTCTTAAAAAAATACCTGAAGGGCAGGTTACCTCCTATGGAGCTGTTGCAGCCATGGCCGGAAGCCCTCTGGCAGCACGACAGGTTGTACGTATACTGCATTCATCTTCCGGAAAATATAATCTTCCGTGGCATAGAGTTATAAACAGCAGGGGATACATCGCAATAAAGGATCCCGAAGGCTTTAATGAGCAGAAAATTCGTCTGGAAATGGAAGGGGTTTTTTCTGATAAACAGGGAAAAGTGAAAAGGAACACATTCTGGATAGCATGAAGACTAAGTACCTAACTGCGGAAGAACGCAGAGAGGGGAAAAAACATTTATATCAGTTTCAGACATTTAATGGAATTGGTTTCAATTTTATGGGTGCAACTCCCGTATATCTGCTTGCCATCCATTTTGGCGCGAATAATTTTCAACTTGGTTATATATCCTCTGTTATATTCCTTACCGGTATTATTCTTGTCGCGTTGCCGCGGCTACTTGCAGGGAGGAATTTGGTTAAAGTGCAGGCACTGGCATGGTTTGCCCGGGGGCTGGTTATTCTTTTCTATTTATTTTTATTCAGGATGCAGGGGGAGGCTGCTATCTATTTAATCCTTATTGTCTATACGATGTTCAGTATTTCCAGAATGATAGGCATGGCAGTTTGGAATGCTCTGGTAAAAATGGTTGCGGATGCAGGTGAAAGTGGAAAGGTTATAGCTCAGGGGAATATTCTAAACCAAAGTTCTTCCGTTCTGGCACGATTTATCAGTGCTGTGGTAACTTCCTTCCAATATTTTTCAGGGATAGTGGGGATTCTTTTACTACAGGTTCTTGGTGTTATTTTAAATACTGCCGCTGTTACCCGTTTACTCAAGATTCCCTGCAGAGAGACGGTGGAGTATACAAAAGGAAGAAACATTTTTATTATTCTGAAAGACGCACTCAAGCAGAAGAGAAAACGATATCCTCTCCTGTTGAAGTGGGTAATCATATCCATCATTGTTCTTAATGGTCTTATTATACCCTTTATCAAAAAGGAAGCGGGGTTTGGTTCCAGCTATGTATTTCTTTATTCACTGGTAATGACATTTTCTGCAATTCTGGCTGGTTTATTTGCAAGAACTTTTGCCGACAGAATAGGGAGCAGACCTCTTCTGTTAGGAATGAGCCTACTTCTTATTCTATCCTTTGTTATATGGGCTTTACTTCCCGTATCAGTGGGAAGTGGCAGGTCATTATCAGCTGTTTGGTACTATGCTGTTGGATTTTTTACCAACTTTTTTCTTCTTTCATGTAATATCCTTATTTCCCGGGTTGTGGTAAATTCCATGCCGGAAGATGAAACGTTCAGTTACAATGCCATGGTTAACTTTGTTACGGCGCTTTTTTCCGCAGCTGCCGGGATTCTGGGAGGTTTTCTGATTAATTGGGGGCAGTACCCTACACATCTCCTTTTTAACAGATACAGTTATCTTTTTATCTTTGGAATTTTGTTAAGTGTGCTGATTGCTTTCCTCAGTGCTCTTCTTGTCGAAAAGGGGAGTTTGTCAGGGAAGGAAACAGCTGCTATTCTCTTTTCTTTTGAGGGGCTTAGGGCCTATATAAATATTGGGAAAATGCAGGGAGCAAAGAATCCTGTCAAGAAAAGAACAGTTCTGTTATCCATAAGTGAGAATGAAGCTCCGGCAGCAACTGAAGAACTAAAGCGAATACTTGCTCTGCCGTTATCAGCTTCCAAAGGGGAAGTAATCAAATCACTTTTTCGACACCCCAGACCTGTATTATTACCCGAGCTGTTACAGGAGGCAAAAGATTTTGGGTCGTATCACCAGTTGAAGGCACTTTTTGCTCTCGGTGCGTATCCCGATTCTGAAGTTGAGAAACTGCTTCTGGAATTATTGGATAATTCTGATTCCGCTGTCCGGTCTAATGCCGCAAAATCTTTGGGGAGAATTGGCAACAAAAGTGCTTTGGCAAAGGTCCGGCTACTGGCGGGGGATGCTGTGACTTCCTGGGATAAAATCAATTATCTTATTGCTCTAAAAAACATGGATGAATCGGGGGAGTACCTGAGATATCTCTTTGAACACACAGCTGAAAATACGAAAGGAATTTTTAACCAGACGTATTATGCTCTTGTTGCCGACACGTATGAAATGAAACCCTCTCTTTCGATAATATACCAGGCACATAATCTGAAAAAGGGGAATGGGTTAAAGATTTTTCTTGACAATTCACGGGACCATGAGATGTTTTTTTTGCATAACATTGAGTTGATAACCAGGTTTCAGGAAAAAAACTGGCAGCAAATACAGAATTTCTGTAGAGAATCATTAAACGGGAGAGAAAGTTTAATCAAAAATATTCCCGGCTATCTGGCAGCATTGCGAAGTGGTATTACCGGATATTCTGAAATAAATAAGTGCTCCTATGATGATGCCCTTGCGCTTGTATACTTTACCTATCAGATTCTGACATACTCCAAGGATGTCACATAGTCGGATTTAAATTTGAAAGATCGTACTCACGGTTTTTCCTCTGGCATAGACTGCAGGTTGATGATTATAAGTTCAGGTTTAACTTTATTGGGGCATATTTTCCAGAGCTCTGGTACCCTCTTCTGGATGTGATTTTGATTTAAATGGTGGAAAATAATGAAGAAGTTGCTTATTCCATTTCTCATGTTCTTTTCTTTTGGGATCTTATTTGGGAATGAAGTCCTTGTGAAGATTACGTATTATGGGGAAATTGGATGCAGCCACTGTGATCTCTTTGAAAAAAAAATATTACCTGGTATGGAACAGGAAACTGGAGTTAATGTAGAGCTTAAAGCATTTGATATTTTAAATTCTAAATACTACGAAAAGTGTTCAACTGCTCTGAAAGAAATGGGGCTTGAATTTACCATCTTCCCCGTCCTTTTTATAGGAAATAACGCTTACCTTGGGAATTCGGCTTTAGAGACCGGTCTTCATGATGAACTTGTTTATTTCAAGAAACATCATGAATTTCGTCCTTTTAACAAACACTTGAGCCATTCACCAGGCAGGATAACCACAGGAGTTGTCCCTGTGTTCTTTGCCGGTCTTGTAGACGGTATTAATCCATGTGCGTTTGCTACCCTTATTTTTTTTATTTCGTTTCTTTCTATGCAGGGGAGAACAAAACGGGAGATATTGGTAACCGGTATCCTCTTTACACTTTCAGTATTCTGTGCTTATTTTTTGCTGGGGCTGGGATTACTGAATACATTTCGCCTTATCATAGATATATCTCTGGTTAAATTTATCATGAAATGTGTTGTAAGTGGGGTAACGCTTATTTTCCTTGTGCTGAGTATCCGGGATTTTTACCTTGTTCGAATAGGTAGAGTAAGGGATGTAACACTCCAGCTCCCGATGGTATTGAAAAAAAGGTTACATAAGGTTATAAGACATCATAACGGCGGTCCGTTTTTTATTACAGGTGTTATACTAACCGGCCTTACTGTTTCTGTAATAGAACTTGCCTGTACCGGACAGGTATATTTACCTACTATTGCATACATGATTCAGACTGATGATTCGCTTTTAGGTCTCCGGAGTCTCCTTATTTACAATATAGGATTTATACTCCCACTGATCTTTGTTTTTGGATCAGTGTATTTTGGAATATCGTCTGCAACATTTTCCAGGCTTTTGACAAGTAAAATGCACTACTCCAAATTAATGCTGTCTGCTGTTTTTTTGTTTCTTGCGGTGATTATATGGATTGTCTGAATCTTGACAGGTAATTTCTATTGAAAGTTTTATGGACAGACTTCCGCATGAGTATCTCAAAATGTCCGAATATCTTTCTTTACCACATCCAGTGAGCTCTGCAATCTCACTTTCATACTCTTTTGAATCAAACGACGTATAAGGCGAGTCTTTATTCCAACTCCATCGTCTGCGTTTACCGAACCGAAAGCCTTTTATTACTAGTACAGATAGCCCGGCTTCCACGAAAGATCAAGAGGTTGTAGTTGGATGAGCAGGCCTAAGCTCTGTATAAGAGTTAGTAGTTGTGCTTCTTTTCCTTTTTCTCTTTCCGCTTGTCCTTGATTGATTTTACCGGTTTCTTTTTTGTATCTTTTTTTACTGATTTTTCCTTACTCATAATTTCACTCCTTCTCATTGAGTATGACATGAGTATATAATATTTACCTGTTTATTTATATACTATTCCGATAGAGTTCAATAATTTTTGCCCAAAGACAGTAAAGATACTACATTGAACAAAAAGAAAATAGTAAATACAGAATATTGGAGGAGAACATGATACATATATCTATCCCTGGTTTTGGAAATTTTGCAATCACTGATATTGTTATGGACTATAATGGTACTATTGGCCTTGATGGGAAGTTGTTTGAAGGCCTTTCTGAAAAACTGAATGAATTATCCCGAGAGGTTAACCTTCATGTTGTAACGGCAGATACCTTCGGTTTGGCAGCCGGAGAAATGGAAGAGGTGCAATGTACCCTTCAAATTCTGGGAAAAGAGAATCAGAAACAGGCAAAACTTGAATACATTATTTCTCTCGGTTTAGAAAATACTGTAACTATTGGTAATGGAAGAAATGACAGCCTGATGCTGGAAAACGCTGCCGTTGGCATTGCTGTACTGCAGGAAGAAGGGGCTGCTTCGGAAACCATCTTTGCTGCTGATGTGGTCTGCAGGAATATTTTTGATGCCCTTGGCCTTTTTTTCCACCCGAAGCGTCTTATTGCGACATTACGTTCATAAAGGATAATACATCCTAAAAAAGATCTTTTAGACCGAAAGAAGCGGTATATATGCTTCCCGCTCCGCTTATATAGTTTGCGACCTGCAGCGCTTCACTAATTTCTTCCTTTGTCGCTCCATGCTTTATTGCCTGCGAAGCCAGTGATGTTACTCCTCCGGCAGCGCCGTGTGACGCGTCGAGTGCCATTGCTATAAGGTATTTCATTTTTGATGAAAGAGCTCCCTCTTTGAAAGCTCGTTCACCGGCTCCGGTGACTTCCAAAAAGAATTTCTCATCAAGTTTTTTTATTGCTTCCAATGGGTTTTCCTGCATGGTTTTTCTCCTGTGTGACGGTGATTCCTATCTCTACTATAATTCTGTGAAAGGAATAGTCAAGTACCAGCAAATATTAAAGAGTGATTGATTATATCCCTTTTCAATATCTCTGGCATATCTCCGGGTAATGATTTCTGAACCATCTACCGAAACTATATACAGGTGTTTCTAAGAAAACTGAGACATCATGGGTGTCTGTGCATGAAATTTATAGAGAAGAAAGGATTGAGATATGATAATTGAGCCTGACAGCAGATTACGAAAGAATTGGGATATGGTGGTTTTAGTTGTAACCATCTATTCGGCAATTACTGTTCCTCTGATAATCGTATTTAAAATATTTGGAAGTGTGTACGATATCCTTTCCATATCCATGGTAACGCTGATCTTTTTTGCTGATGTGGTTATCAATTTCCATACAGCCGTTCGGGGAGAAGGAAAGATTATCTATAACAAAAGGTTTATTTCGCGATCCTACCTGCGAAGCTGGTTTATTATTGATCTCATTGCTGCTTTCCCAATGCCTCTTCTCGGCTTAATTTTTCCTGCTGCGGGAATAGCAGGGGTATTCATAATTCTCAGACTCAACCGGCTTTTGAAATTGTTAAGGATCGGTAAATCATTAAAACGGCTCAGTGGTCCGCGTATGAATCCGGCAATTTTCAGGCTTGTTCTTCTTGTCTTCTGGATTATGATGGCAGCGCAAACCATCGCCTGCGGCTGGATAATAATGACGGGAAATCCCGGTGGGCTTACTCCTTTTGCGCTTTATATCCGGGCTTTTTACTGGACGACCACAACGCTCACCACAATAGGATACGGAGATGTCATCCCGAATGGTACCTCCCAGACTATCTATGTTATTTTAATAGAAATAATCGGTGCCGGAATGTATGGTCTCATAATTGGAAATATTGCCAACCTTATAGCAAATATTGATGTGGCCAAAGCCCAGCATCGTGAAAAAATGGAGAAGTTGAATACCTTTTTACGGTATAGAAATATACCTCTGAATTTGAGTAGAAAAATCAATGATTATTTTGAATACCTCTGGCAGACACGAAGGGGATATGAAGAATCTGATGTGCTTAAGGATCTGCCTCCGTCTCTTAAAACATGGGTTGCTCTCTTTCTTAATAAAGAGGTTATTGAAAAAGTCCCGCTCTTTGAAGGAGCTTCACAGGAGTTTATAAAGGAGACTATTTTAAACCTTACTCCGGTTGTTTTTACTCCCGGTGACTATATCGTAACTGCCGGAGAAGTAGGTTACGATATGTTTTTTATTAGCAAAGGAACGGTGGATGTTGTATCCGCCGACGGGTCGACAACGTACGCGACGCTTTCCGACGGGCAGTTTTTCGGTGAAATAGCTCTTTTGCTGAGTATGCCCCGGACTGCTTCAATAATAGCGCGTGACTACTGTGATTTGTATCGCCTGGATAAAAAGACTTTCGATAGTATTCTTGGGAGGTATCCTGATTTTGCGGCAACTATCCGGGAACTCGCAGAGAAACGGCGTAATGAACTCAATGCCGCAAAAATTAAAAAAGAGAAAAAAGATGCCGGGAAAGAGAAGAAGGAGCACAATGTCCCGGAGAAAATAACGGGAGTTTCAGCGAAGGAAAGCGGTTCGGTTGTTATGCTTAACTGGAAAAGTGTCGATAATTTTGGTCATTATGAGATAGCCCGCCGAAAGCATGGTGCAAAAAAGTGGGGTTTTCTTGAAAAAAACCTCCGGACTACCCGATATACAGATAGAAACTATGAGAAAATTAAAAATCCGGAATACAGGGTACGGGCTGTTAACATGTCAGGACCCGGTCCATGGAGTAGCAGTACAGAGGTAAAGGGGAGGTGATTCTCTCTACATTTTTGTAGGATCCGTACGGTTTTTAAGGCTCGGCAGTTTTGTACGTACGTCTTCCAGGTAGTCCCAGTCAATATCCGCGGTAATGATTCCTGTTGTGTCAGATGCCCGTGCAATGACTTTCCCCCATGGATCGATAATCATGCTGTTACCATAGCATGTTTTATGGACGGGATGTTCACCAATCTGATCAGGTGCAGCAATATAAACCTGATTTTCAATTGCCCGTGCGCGAAGGAGGGTCTCCCAGTGATCTTTCCCGGTAAAGAGAGTAAATGCTGCCGGGATAAATATAAGCTTTGAACCTCTGAAGGTCAGTTCCCTGTAGAGTTCCGGGAAACGTACATCATAACAGATACTGAAGCCGAATGTTCCGATGTCTGTTTCGGCTGTAACAATCGAATGCCCCGCTTCAAATCGGTCGGATTCTTTATATGAATGGGCTTTATCAAGATCAATGTCAAAAAGGTGTATTTTGCGGTAGAGGGCTTCAATTTCTCCCTGTGGATTAATTAAAACCGATGTATTGTATACTTTATCAGGGAAAGAAGATTTTTCGACAAAGCTGCCGTTATGGATGTAAACACCATACTCCAGGGCCAGGTTTTTAAATCGGCTTATGATGCTCCCGTTAAGATCTTCTGCTATACTGCCTGTACCGGATTCTGAAAGATATGTTGAGAGCTCAGGAAATATAATAAGCTCCGCTCCTTTCCCGGCGCATTCCTCAGTTAATCTTTCTATATCAGAAAAGGATTGTACAATACTATCTCTCGTATTCATCTGTCCAAGTCCTATCCTTAACCTGCTCATTGTATACTTCCTCTACTGCCTGAAAATGTTTATTGGCAGTATCTGTATTCTTCCCTGAGGATACAGGGCTGTCCTTCTGTATTTATCGGAACCGGATTCAAAAACAACTGCCAGAGAATTTTTATAATTAACAATTCCCTCTGTCATGGGAGGCGAGGTGAGTGAGTGGATTTTATTGGTTCCATCCAATACTGATAGTGGTATGGTACTGTTGTTTTGAATTACAAACAGTTTCTGTTGTTCTACTGATAATGGGTTTTTATAACTTACAAGATGGCTTTTATTACGGCGGCCGTAGGAAAGACTGACCACGAGAATGTTTTTGAAAAATGCAGCTCCCTGAACTTCGTCAGGAATGGAAATTATCCTGTCAGGATAGATTTCTTCCCTAATAATCAGCTTAGACCGGACACGGTCTGTTTCCCTGTTCAGAATATATCCCGCCATCCAGGCATGGTTTACCTTTTTGGAAGGCAGTATAATATGATGAGAATCCGGTGTTGAATAGGATCCGTCTTTGCTGGTGAATTCTCCAACCCAGAGGATTCCGTCAGAATAGGTGGCAAAGGACCCCCTGACAGGGGTAGCAATTAATGCTGACAAGGTGAGCTGTCCATTGTTTTCAGTAGTATCAATAGAGGCTAATGTTACTCTGTATACTCCCTTCCCGGAGGCAATCCAGAGATGCTTTTTGCTCAATGCCAGTCCTCCCACGTGTCCTGTATGGGGTGTTCCATCAGAATTAAGCAACCAGATTACCTTGATAAAGCTTCCATTTTTCATGGAGACTATACTAATGGAGCTGGGTTTGCCGTTAAACATATAATTTGAGATAAACATTCGGTTATTCTGTGAGTCGTATGCCATACCCTGCGGGACAGCTCCCTGATATAATCCGGGGATTTCCGGGCCATCTGAGTGAAACTGCAGATAATCCGTATAGCTTGTCCCGGACGGAAGTTTTTGTTCAGTCAGGGGGCGTTGTGAAAAAACATACTGTTTCTGCTGTGAGGTTGTTTTATCTTTCTGCTGCTGTTTTTCTGAGGTACATGAAAACACAAGCAAAAGTGAAAAAAGCGGAATAAGGTATTTATAATTCATTTGCTTCTCCATGGGTAAGTATAGAATGACGGGCAATCGAAAACAAGAGACGCTGTTCCTCCTCAAGGATTATTATCATATTCCGATAAATAAAGCAGACAGAGTAAGGAGAATATCAGTATGGAATACAGAGTAAAAGGCCGGGGGAGTTTTATTACGTATGTTGAAATTATGGAAGAGTATGATGATTCCTATAAACTCCTTATGAAGAGGGTATCGGATTCTTCCGTCAGGGAAAAAACTGAAATGATGAGTAAGCACCTTTTTGAATTATGTGTGAGGACCGGATTTCTTACAGCAGTAAAGGCAGCATCCTGTCATAAGCAAATAGCGTAACATTATGTTACTATTATAAAAATAAGTTTATAATAACACAATAAATTATTTAACAGTTGACATAAATCTCTATTTACTGCATAGTAGCAGGAACACTGGTCTGATAGTGTGATTATTGGGAGTAAAAGAGAGGATTAATATGAGTACTGGTTTGCGAAAGGACAAGTTTAAAAGAAAAGATAAAATTAAAGCAGCCCTTTTTGGAGCTACAGGAGCGGTCGGACAGGTATTTATGTGGATGCTGTATGATCATCCATGGTTTGAACTTACTCGGGTAATAGCTTCCGATTCACGGATCGGGAAGAACTACGGTGAAGAAGTCCACTGGATTCTTCCCCTGGAAATACCTGCGGAAATTCTTCCACTGGAAATTAAAGGTTTTGATATAGATGCAATGAAAGCAGAAGGTATCCAGGTGGTGTTTTCCGCTCTCCCTGATGCCATCGCAAGTACTATTGAACCGAAACTAATTGAAGCGGGTTTCCATGTCTTTTCAAATGCTTCAACCCACCGGTACAATGAGAATGTTCCTATTTTGATTCCTGAGGCTAATATAAAAGAGTTGGATTGGATTGAAAAACAGGGATACCCCGAAAAGGGTTTTATTATTACCAATGCTAATTGTTCGACAACCGGTCTGGCGGTTGCCATGGCCCCTTTGAGAAAATTTGGGATCAGGGATGTTATTGTTTCAACCTATCAGTCAGTAAGCGGTGCGGGCCATCCGGGATTGTCGGCTCTTGATATAACGGGAAACGTTGTTCCGTATATTGGCAGTGAAGAAGCAAAAATGACAAAAGAATTTAAGAAAATTCTTTCGGTTACTGTAGATATACACCCATTCTGTGTTCGTGTTCCGGTTATGTTTGGGCATCTGGAAACAGTATGGGTTGAGTTTGAACAGGAGGTACGGCTTGAAGATATACTTGAAGCGTGGGAAAATAGCTCGAGCGGTATTGAACATCTACCGTCAACTCCTGTGAAGCCCATTATCTATGAGGATCAGCAGGATCTTCCACAGATAAAAATGGCATTTTATGGTGATCCTCCTGGAATGATTGTGTATACCGGCCGGTTAAAGAGGCAGGGAAAGCGAATTGGGTTTACCCTGCTTGTAAATAATGTTGTAAAGGGTGCTGCAGGAGGTTCTATTCAAAATGCTGAGGCTTTTGTGGCAAAATACCTGGATAATTAATTACTTTTGTTAATGATAAGAGTGGTCGAACCTATAAATGAGGGTTCGGCCTTTTTTATGCCGTTTAAAAATTCAGGAGAAAGTAGAGACATACTATGGGATTTATTGTTCTTATCAATTCAGATCAGGAAATTAAAAATAAAATAGAAGCAGCATTCAGGAAAGACCGGTGCTATGAATTCCCTATTCGTATGATGGCGAATGAAAAACAGATTCTTGAGTCTCTGAATTTTGACTTACCGGAAATTGTTATACTGAATATAAGCGATCCCAAAGTATCGTATAAATCTATTGCAAACCAGGTGAGAAGAGATTCCTGGCTCCATAGCTTTGGAATTATCGGGTTGTATAACGGTGATAAACAGAATGAGCAGGAACTTTCGGAAGAATTAAAAGATCTCAATGTTCTTGTAATGCTTGATTACTCCCGTATAGCAAGTCATATTGTGAAAAGTGTGACCATTATTGCTAAAAACTGGCAGCTCATTTATCAGAAAGATATTTCGAGCCACTTTATGGAACATTCGATGGGTTCATTTTCAATCGGCAATGATATTCTTTCTGTTTCCATCTATGCCGGTATTGCCGTTACCAATCTTGTCCAGAGAGGATTTCTGGCTCCCGGGGATAAAATGCATCTTCAGTTGGCTCTTTCCGAGCTTATTTTTAACGGGATAGAGCATGGCCATTGCGGGATAACGTTTGATGAAAAATCAGCGTATCTCAACAGCGGGAAAAGTGTTATAGATCTTGTTATTGAAAAAAGCCGGGATCCTGAAATTGCTACCAAACGGGTCCACTTTGAATGGGAAACTGATCCGGATAAGTCTGTTTTTATTATCAGGGATGAAGGTGATGGATTTGATGTGACAAAAATACGTCAAAAAGTTAACGATAATGATCCATTCTCCCAGCATGGCAGAGGACTGCTGATGGCTGAAAATATCTGTGAAAGTGTTGAATATAATAAAAAGGGAAATAAAGTTACCGTTGTGTTTAAACATGATCTTTCTGTAGCTCGTGAAGCTCCTCTCGGGTTTGCAAAAGAAGAAGCAATCTATCCGAAGGATGGAGATATTATTTTCAAAGAAGGAGAAAAGGGGGATTTTCTCTACTATATTTCCAGTGGAAGATATACCGTTCTACATAATAATAAAATTGTCGGTGTCTCAACTCCTTCTGATCTTTTTATGGGTGAGATGGCTTTTCTTTTGAATAATCGCCGCAGTGCCAGGGTAAAGGCGGAAGAGCCGGGGAAATTGATAAAGATATCCCGAAAAGCATTTGTTCAGATAATGAAGCAGTATCCCCATTACGGGATATTTCTTTCAAAATTGCTGGCGCGTAAACTTGTCCGGGCGAATGAACAGCATTCAATTCCCCTTGAATAGCCAGGTAAGACAGTCTTCTACTTTAACATTAAACCTCCGGTCTTTCTGTGAGAGTTGATACGTAAATTCCTTTGGGCATTTATTCCGGCATTTTCCACCATGCAACATATTGGTATAGCATCCTCTGCTTAAAAATAAATGAGGTGAAAATTCTTTCTCTATAAAGTAAATAGGAAATTCAGGTTTTGAAACTGCTGCAGCTTTCTCTAAGAAAAGATAATAATCATCAATTGACCCTTCAATCCAGAAATAGCCGAACTCTATCCGGGGAATCCTTTCTGCAAGATATTCATACGTGTAGTGATTGGCAATATAGATACCGTAATCGATAAAAAAAGAAATCCGGGGGTTGTTGGCAAGATTCTGGGCCCATGGGATATGACCAATGTTATTAAGACCAATGACAAAGTGTTCATCAGGATACATCAGGATGAGGTTCTTAACACTGGATACATATTCTGCGCTGTTGAAATTTACCGGCATAAGGGGAAGATACCGTTTACTGTTAACAACCGGTAAATTGGAAAGTGGAAATTCTTTATGGAAAAGTACAAACGGTATCGGTGGATGGGTCTTTGGTACCAGCATAGTACGGGGGATGGGATTAACAGGTACAATCTTCTGTTTCTTTGAGCTGTGTTCAGGTTGATTGACTGTATGAAGAACAGGAGTTTCCAATAGAAGAGCATCCGTTTTTCTGTAAAATTCTTTTTTTAGACTCTTCAACTGAGATGGCGGGATAAAAAGATAATCATCATCCATCTTGGTTTGATTGCTGAAAGAAAGATTTCCCAGTGTGAACCATGATTCATCCGAGGCATTGAAAATATCTTCCAGAAGTTTCCTGAAGTTCTTCGGATTACGGGCATGCTCGATGATAACAGAATGACGGTACTCTATTCTTCCTGAGACAGTGTCTGCCTCAATTTGTATCCCGGTAGTGGTAAGGATAAGAGAGATATCAAGTTTCCGTTTCCAGGAGGGAAACTTTTCCGCCTTTACCTCCGGCCAATGAAGATTATGTGCTGATGTTTTATAGAGAAGGGTTCCTTCAGGTGGTCGAAGGGAAGAGATAATCCGAATAGAAGTGCCTTTCGATGCTCTGGTTATATTTTCTCCCGAGGGCCCTTTCATTTTTTTTATACCAAAATTAATCGAATGCAGAGGAGTGCCTTTTTTAAAGAAAAGTAACCCGTCGCGAACGGAAAGTTCAGTCCGGGTTTCCAGAGAAAACGACAATGCACCTGAATGTAAAACACGCCCGGCCTCGATTCCTCTGTGTGAGGGGTACGATGGTTCAACAACGGGGGACTTTGGTTTTCCCGCAAGCCAGTAGGCGTTTTGAGGGCGGGAGAAAATTGTTCTGGAATCCTTTGAGGATTCATCCCATTCAGCGGGGGTAAGGTCCCCATCAAGAAGTTTTCGATAGAGATCCGTAGTAAGTCCGGTATACTCAGGAGACTTCATCCTACCTTCAATTTTTAGTGAAGCAATACCGATCTCCTGTAATGTTTTAATGTGTTTAAAAGCGGCAAGATCTTTCATTGAAAAGTAATAACCCTTTCCTGCGTCTCCATTAAACCAGGTTCTGCATATCTGGCCGCATTCTCCCCGGTTTGCTGAACGTCCCAGTAACGTTCCGGAGGCAAGGCAGAGTCCTGAAAAACTGTAGCAGAGTGCTCCATGTATAAAAACTTCAAGTTCCGTATCGGGGTTTTTACTTTGAAGCCGGTGGATTTCCTCAACCGACAGTTCCCGCGCAAGAATAATACGCTTAATACCATCCTTTGTAAGAGTTTCAATACCTTCTGATGTGTGGATGGCCATCTGAGTTGAAGCATGAAGTGGAAGTGAAGGGAATTTTTTTCTAAGAAAATT
>CAYSXD010000020.1:5457-18430 GCA_964434925.1 uncultured Spirochaetaceae bacterium | reverse complement strand
TCATCATCTTTTAAAAGTCAAGTCTGAAAAAGGTGGAGGAGCCCACACAAGGGTATCGAAATTATCAATAACATAATGATGGGGGCGACTGATAATTAAGCAGATTCTTCTTATTTAGAAATAGTCACTTCTTTGATAATCTGACAGATCTCTTTTGTATTCTCTTCCGAAATGCCCAGATGGGTTACAAAACGAATGGAATGTGAATCCAGGGCTCCGGATAATACTCCCCTTTTCGCCAGGGTATTAACGACCACTTCCGCTTTTCTTTTTCCCGTTGAAAAATAAAGAATGTTGGTTTCAACGACCAATGGGTCAATTTCAGCCCAGGGAACCCCGGACAAAGAAATTGCCAGGCGTTTGGCGTTGGCATGATCGATTTCAAGCCTCTGTATATTATTTTCCAGCGCGTAAATACCCGCTGCTGCAAGAATGCCTGCCTGCCGCATACCGCCTCCCAGCATTTTGCGTATCCGGCGGGCTTCAGCTATAAATTTTTCATCTCCGCAGAGCATACTGCCCACCGGTGCACCGAGCCCCTTTGAAAGACAAAACGTAATCGTATCGGCATGGGAACAGATCTTCTTTACCGGAAGACCGGATGCCTGTGATGCGTTGAATACACGTGCTCCGTCCATGTGAACTTTAAGATTGTTTTTGCGTGCAAAATCACTTACTGCCTTTAACTCGGCGGCTTTATAACAGGTGCCGCCCTCCTTATTATGAGAGTTCTCAATTTCAATCACTTTTACACGAGGCATATAGTAAATATCAGGACGAAGATGCTTCCCCAGTTCTTCAGGAGTAAGAATCCCCCTCTCTCCATCAACTGCAACCGGCATGGCACCGGCAAGAGCACTGAGGGAAGAAAGTTCATAGTGAATAATATGACTGTTTTTATGGGTTAGTATTTCACCGCCTTTGCCCGCATTAATATACAGAGGTATTAAATTGCCCATAGATCCGGAGGAAACAAAAAGAGCTGATTTTTTTCCGGTTATTTTTGCCGCAAGTTCCTGCAGTTTATTAATTGTAGGATCTTCTGCGTATACATCGTCTCCAACATCCGCCGTGTACATTGCTTTTCTCATCTCTTTTGATGGAAGTGTCAATGTATCGCTTCGTAAATCATATTTCTTCATAAATGCCTCCGGCTACATATTGTATAGTGGGGTATTGTAGCATAACCGCGGGATTTAGAAAATATCATAACAACTTTTTGTGCTCTGTCAATTTTTCGTTCTCTATCGATTTTATTCCGGATAGGATTAAATTCTTCTTCAGGCCATTAGGGTGAATTTTCTTATTAATTAGCTTTAAGTTGTTTTAATCCTGCAGCAGCTCAAAGAATCCGGGGAACGTAATTGCCACCGCACGGTCATCATCAATAACTGTCTTCCCTTCAGCACCAAGAGCAGCTATTGCCAGAGCCATAATAACCCGGTGGTCTCCGTGCCCTGAGACTTCCGCTCCTCTGAGAGGTCGCGAAAAAGATTCTCTTTTTCTGTTTTTTTTACCGTTAATAATAAGCCCATCCGACAATTCCCGGATATCGGCGCCCATTTTGGAAAGTTCCTCTTTCATAACAGAAATACGGTCCGTTTCTTTCAGTCGGGCCTGAGGTACATTGATCAGTCTTGTTTCCCCTTCCGCGTAACAGGCGGCTGCCGCAAGTGCGGGCAGGGCATCGGGTGTATTATTCAGATCGAGGGTACATCCTTTTAGAGGCCTGCCGTAAATTCGAACAGAATCCTCTTCTGTTTCTATTTTGCACCCCATCTTTTCCAGCATAAAAATAACTTCTTTATCCCCCTGGGAATCTTTTATATCAAGCCCTTCAAGAGTTATCATCCTGCCGGTAATGGCAGCAGCGCAGAGAAAAAATGTTGCTGATGAAAAATCTCCCGGAACCTGTTTGGTAAACGGATGATACATCTGTCCTCCGGGAATAAAGAATTCTTTAAAGTTGTTGTTTTTGTAAGTGACAAACTGTTCATCGAGCCAGCGGAGCGTCATTTCCACATAGGGCTGTTCCCTGAGGAGGGGGATTTCAATGTCGGTATTGCCGTCTGCAAGGGGGGTACAGAGCAACAAGCTTGAAAGATACTGACTTGTCGGGCATTCAATGGAGGTTTTTCCTCCTTTAAGCGGACCCTGAATGGTAAATGGAGGGTAGTTTTTCTTTTTCCCATAGGTAACTGAAGCACCAAGATCAGTCAGACTGTTCAAAAGGCTGCCGACCGGCCGGGACTGAATCTGGTCATCACCGGTAAAGGTGACCGGGCGGGATAATAACGCGGCAAGTCCCGCGGCAAGGTACAGTGTTGTCCCCGAGTTTCCCGCATCAATCGTAATCTCCTTTAGACCTGAGGATTTAAAAAAGTTTTTTACGTTTCCCCGGATTGTCCATACGCTCTCAGATTGTTCCATCCGTGCCCCGAATGCTTCCACAGCCCGTACGCAGGATGCCGTATCTTCAGATACAAGCGGATTTATCAGTGTGCTTGTCCCGTCAGCCATGGCCGCAATAAGAAGAGCGCGGATTGTGTGCGATTTGGAAGAAGGAATGGTAACGGATTTTGGTAATGATTTTCCGGGCTGTATTATTCGTTTCATAGGTTTATTCTAGAGATGTGGACTCTAAGTGTCAAAGGGTAATGCGATTGGTATTTATTACAAATTATTTTTTCTGTCAGAACCTACTTCCTCTGAATTTTCCTGACAGATTCCCGCCCTATCATCCGGTGAACCAAAAAATAGGATATAGTCCCGGAGATGGAATAGGAAACAACAAGTGCGAGGAAAATTCCCATAGTTCCCATAATGTGTTTTCCTAGAAATGCAAGGGGAATATACAAAACAAACATCTGGAAGAGGGTCAGGGAAGCGGCATGAAATGGTTTATTGATAGCATTGAGCACCATGGATGATATGTTGAAAATTCCCTGTATCCCGTAGACAAAGGGAACAATCTTAAAGTAAAGGGCACTTACAGCAATAACAGCAGGGTCCCTGGAAAAGAGGGCGGCAATGGGTTTTGCAAAAATGAACATAACTATGAGAAGAATTAGGCCAATAGAGATAGAGAGGAAAGAGGAAAAACTGATTCCTTTTTGAATCCGGTCAAATTTATGTGCTCCGAAGTTCTGTCCGGCAAACGGTGCCATTACTGTTGCCATGGACATGGTAAAAAGGAGTGCAAACCGTTCGAATTTTACTGCCGCACCAAAGCCGGCGACTGCTTCTGTTCCAATCGAAGCAAGAAGAGCCGTTATTACTCCGGCAGCGACCGGTATAATAAGCCGGGTTATCGCGGCTGGACCTCCCACAAAGAGGACTTTTTTCCATGAATCAAGAATTTCTTTAAACGTTGTTTTTTGCAGGGAAAGAAGTTTTTCCCGTTTACCAAGAACGTACAGAGCAACAGAAAAGGTTATACTCCTGGCAAAAACGGTTGCAATAGCAGCTCCCGCAATGCCCCATCGGGGAAAAGGACCAATCCCAAAAATAAGAAGCGGGTCAACCGCCATGTTCACCAGGGCCGCAATCATCATAATTGTCCCCGGTGTTTTAGTATCTCCCAGAGCCCTGATCGCGTTGTTTCCCACCATGGGGAATACAACAAAAAGCAGACCGGCATACCATATACGCATGTAGATTTTTACCATGTTCAGTATTTTGCCATGTGCACCCAGCATCTGAAAAAGAGGATCTATCGTCAGTTCGCCCAGGATAACGAACACCACAATAAATAGGAAAGAAAGACTTAAACTGTCTGTTGTATATCTGATAACCTTATGATGATCCCCTCTTCCCAGCGCACGGGATATCAATGAGGAAGCTCCAATACCCATACCAAGAGCGATGCTGTTAAGAATGAGAACAACAGGATAGGTAAACGATAAAGCAGCGAGGGGCCCTGTTCCCAGTCTGCCGACATAGATGGTATCGACAATATTAAAAATGGAAATTCCCAGCATACCGAACATCATGGGAATGGAAAGGTGAATAATCTGCCTGCGTAAATTACCTTCCGTCAGTGAAGCCTGTTTTGATTTTTGTTTCATAATGCTCCGCAATTATATTGAGAGTACCCTTCAGGTGGAGGGACTTCTCTTCAGGATACCTTAAATTCATAATGGGGGCAATGCAATAGACAAAATTCCACCTATTCTTCCAGCTCAACCAGTCTGTTTTTGAGGCCGTTCCTGAAGGGGATAACAACAACAAGATAGAAAATAAGCGGGTAAAAAATGGTGAGTGCGGCCAGTGGTGCCCCTTATGTAAAGCAGAAAAGTCATATATACTTGCATACAACATATGCATGGGGGTATCAATGAAGTTATTTAACGAGGTTTCTTCCGAAAGTCTTTCTATAAATCCTTTTACACAGATAGGGAAGGAATGGATGCTGATAACATCCGGGGATAAAGATAACTGGAATACCATGACAGCGTCCTGGGGAGGGCTGGGAGTAATATGGCATAAAAATGTTTCGTTTGTCTTTGTCAGATATTCAAGATACACATACGGGTTTATGGAGAAAAATAACACCTTTACCCTTTCCTTTTTTCCGAAGAGCTATAAAGAAGCGCTTTCCTACTGCGGATCCCATTCCGGCAGAGATGTGGATAAAGCAGCTGAAACGGGGCTTTCCCCATTTCCTGTTACTGAGACTGCCGTATCTTTTAAACAGGCACAGCTCATTTTAGTATGTAAAAAGTTGTACGCGGGGGGAATTAACCCTGAAGGTTTTATAGATCCTTCTGTTTCTGAAAACTATAAAACAAAAGATTACCATAAAATGTATATTGGCGAAATAGAAAAAATATTTGACAAGGCTGAATAATACCGGACTAAAGTTTGGAGGTCCCTTCGGGGAAAGGAGAATGTTTGGATGGAGGATAAGAAAAGAATAATCCGTAATCATTATGAACCGCTCCTCTCAATGTATTCCGATAACTACAGAATACAGGACTGGGAAAGTCCGGAGCTTCAGATACAACGGTTCAGTATCCTGAAGGATAATGTTAATCTTTCAGGAAAAAGCCTGCTGGATGTAGGATGTGGTCTGGGAGATCTCTATGGTTTCCTTCAAGAAGCCGGGGTGGATGCTGATTATTCAGGGATTGATATTCTGGAGCCAATGGTGAGCCGGGCAAAAAATATTTATCCCCAGGGCCGGTTCTACACGGGAGACATATTTTATAAATCATTTTTTAGTACAAAACAGTTTGATGTTATCTTTTGTTCAGGTATTTTTAATCTGAATCTTGGCAATAATGAAACTTTTTTACATGAAGCTCTACCTGTTTTATTTGATCTTGCGAAAGAATATGTTGTTTTTAACCTGCTGGATACTGAAAATAATTCTTTAAGTCATAAGTATTTTTTCTATAACAGGAAAGAAGTTATTCATCTTGTCCGTAAGTATACAGCTGCGGTGAACTGTATTACCGATTATATTCCCTATGACTTTACTATTGTAGCGAAAATATAGGAGCTCTCTTAAAAATCAGAGTGCGGAATTCCTATTAGCATGCTATAATGAAACCATGAAAAATCAGGATGCAAACCCGGTTGTCTCTGTCATAATTCCCGTTTTTAACAGATATGAGCTGCTGAAAGAGGCTGTGGCAACGGTAATGGGACAAACTTTCAGTGATTTTGAACTTATTGTGGTAGATGACGGGTCAACGGATATGACTCAGACAATAGAATTCTATTACAAAAAAGACCCCCGGTTCATTTATATGAAAATTGATCATTCAGGAATGCCGGGACAGGTGAGGAATGTGGGGGCAAAAAAGGCAAAAGGAAAATATCTTGCTTTTCTTGATTCGGATGATCTGTGGATAGCAGGAAAACTTGAAGAACAAATTCACTTTCTTCATAATAACCCCTTAATTAAGCTTGTTCATTCAAAAGAAAACTGGGTGAGAAACGGGAAAATGGTCAGCCAGAAGGGGCAAAACCACAGACGGTCAGGCATGATTTTTGACGATGCCTTAAAAAAATGTATTATTGGCCCGTCAACTGTTGTTTTGGGAAAAAAGCTTTTTGAAGAAGCAGGTGGGTTCAGAGAAGATCTTGAGGTTGGAGAGGATTATGAGTTCTGGCTAAGAATTACTGACCGGAACGAAGTCGGATATATCGATGAACCGCTGGTAACAAAACGGGCGGGGCATGGAGACCAGCTCTCGGAAAAATACGGGCAGATAGAAATTTTCAGAATTAAAGCACTTCTTGATCTTGTTGAAAGACGGTATTTTACCAATGAACATTTGAAGGAAGCGAAGGTGGAGCTTTCCCGTAAGTGTAGAATTTACGCGGCAGGATGCAGAAAACGGGGAAAGTATGAAGAGGGCGGAAGGTATGAAAAAATGGCCCGGAAGTACGGGTAGATCCGGATGCTGAACGTCTTACGCCACCTCCGGTTAAACTTCTGGTATAAAATCATTGAGGATAATGAATAGACGATTATTAAAAAAATGTTTCAATGATAATCCCCTTGAAAAGCCTTTTGGTAATGGTAAAGAGGCTGAAATAATGGTAATGTGTCAGATTTTCAGGAGTGCATAGAACGAAATGAATTTGTAGAATCTGAGATTCATGAATCCATAGTTGTGCAGTACGAATGAATAACAGGAGAATAGCGATGGCGGAAGATAATAAAATTATCTATTCAATGATCGGCGTGAGCAAAAAACACGGCAGTAAAATAATATTAAAGGATATCTATCTATCCTATTTCTACGGTGCAAAGATAGGAGTACTGGGCCTTAACGGAGCAGGTAAGAGTACCCTTTTAAGAATACTTGCCGGAGTGGATAAGGACTTTATCGGAGAAACAGTTCTGTCGGAAGGCTTGACCATCGGCTATCTTGAACAGGAACCTGAACTGGACGGAGAAAAAACAGTCCGACAGGTTGTGGAAGAGGGAGTCTCGGAAATAGTTTCCCTTATGAAGGAGTACGATGAAATAAACGAGAAGTTTGCGCAGCCGATGAACGACGATGAAATGAATGCACTGCTGGAACGCCAGGGAGTTGTGCAGGACAGACTTGAAACGCTGGACGGATGGGAACTCGATTCCCGGCTGGAACTGGCAATGGATGCACTGCGCTGCCCTCCTGAAGATATGAAAATTAAACTTCTTTCCGGTGGGGAGGTCCGCCGTGTTGCCCTTTCACGGCTGCTGCTTCAAAAGCCGGATATTCTCCTTCTTGATGAGCCGACAAACCATCTTGACGCGGAATCGGTCGCCTGGCTTGAACACCATCTGAACCAGTATGAGGGTACGGTTATTGCCGTAACGCATGACCGTTATTTTCTGGATAATGTTGCAGGCTGGATACTGGAACTGGACAGGGGAGAGGGTATCCCCTGGAAGGGAAACTATTCCTCCTGGCTGGCTCAGAAACAAAAACGGCTTGCCAATGAGGAAAAACAGGAGAGTGCCAGACAGAAAACCCTCCGGAGAGAACTTGAGTGGATCCATATGAGCCTCAAAGGCCGGCACGCGAAGAGCCGCGCACGGGTCAAGTCCTATGAAAGCCTTTTAAGCAATGATACTGCAGAACAGGCAAAAAACCTTCAGCTTTACATCCCCTCGGGTCCGCGGCTTGGTAATATCGTCATACAGGCGGAAAATGTGGAGAAGGCTTTTGGTGAGATAGTTCTCTATGAAAATTTAAGCTTTGTTATACCACCGGGAGCAATCGTCGGTATTATCGGGCCAAACGGTGCCGGTAAAACCACCCTGTTTAAAATGATTACCGGACAGGAACAGCCGGACAAGGGAAAAATTATTGTGGGAGAAACAGTAAAGTTTACCTACGTTGATCAGATCCGGGAAAAACTTGATCCGGATAAAACAGTCTGGGAGCTGATTTCCGGGGGGCATGATATAATACGTCTGGGGAAACGTGAAATGAACAGCAGGGCCTTTGTTTCCCAGTTTAATTTTGGAGGTTCCAGTCAGCAGAAAAAGGTCGGTATTCTTTCCGGCGGTGAACGCAACCGTGTTAACCTTGCTATGATGCTGAAAGAGGAAGCGAACGTTCTTCTTCTTGATGAACCGACGAATGATCTGGATGTAAATACGATACGGGCCCTTGAGGAGGGACTGGAGAGTTTTGCCGGATGTGCCGTTGTTATTTCCCATGACCGCTGGTTTCTCGACAGGGTTGCCACTCACATCCTTTCCTTTGAAGGGGAGAGTGAGGCCTTCTGGTTTGAAGGGAACTGGAGTGAATATGAGGATGACCGCAGGCGCCGTCTTGGAGAAGCAGCCGTACAGCCCCATAGAATTAAATACCGCAAGCTGACACGCGATTAGATTATTAAAAATTGATTTGTATTCCATGAAACTGATAGGTATAATCAGAATGGAGGCTAAAGAAAGTGTCGAAAATTGAAGGTTTTAGAGTTAAAAATTTTAAAGCACTTAAAGATGTAACTCTTGGAAGATTGTGGAATCATCAGAAAGAGTTACCCCTTACACCCTTAACCGTGGTAATTGGGAAAAATGGTGTAGGTAAAAGTACTCTGTTTGATGCTTTTGGATTTATGGCTGATTGTTTAAAATCGGGGGTTGAAGAAGCGTGCGATATGAGAGCTCGCGGCGGATTTGGAAGAATCCGAACTCAGGGGCAATCCGGACCTCTTGAATTTGAAGTGTACTACAGGGAAGAAGGAAATGCGCGTCCAATAACATATGAACTGGCAATTGATTTGGATAGTAATAGTCGACCCTATGTTGTTAAAGAACGTCTTAGACAAAGAAGAAAGGGGCAATCCAGAGGATGGCCATTCTCTTTTCTCATTTTAAATAATGGCAAGGGTGTTGTATGGAAAGGTGAAAAAGAAGGCTATCAGATTAAGGAAGATAAAGTTGGTATTGATGTTTCTAAACTAATGGAATCTATCAAAACGGGAGAAGCAACTGAAGAATCAAAAGAAACTGAAATTGTCGAACTGGAAGATAAAAGAAAATTGGGTATTGCAACACTGGGTTCATTAAAGCAGCATCCCCGGATTTCGGCATTTCGGCGATTTATAGAAGGGTGGTATTTAAGCTATTTCCATCCTGAAGCTGCCAGAAGTCTTCCTCTTGCCGGGCCTCAAAAACATCTAAACATACATGGAGATAATCTTGGAAATGTTGTGCAATTTATGGAAAGAGGACATAACAGGCGTTTCCAAACTGTTCTTTCCCGTATTGCGGAAAGAATTCCGGGAATTGATAAAATTGATACAGAAAAAACAAATGATGGCCGGTTGCTTCTTAGATTTAATGATAAGGGGTTTCATGATCCCTTCTTTTCTCAGCAGATGTCGGATGGGACATTAAAAGTATTTGCCTATTTACTTTTATTGGAAGATCCCACTCCGCCACCTTTCCTTTGCATTGAAGAACCTGAAAATGGTTTATATCATAAGTTATTGGAAGTATTAGCTGCAGAATTCCGGGAACATGCAACAGGCCGAAAAGGAGGGTCACAAGTTTTCATAACAACACATCAACCATATTTTGTTGATGCACTTAATCCGGAAGAAGTTTGGATTTTAGAAAAATACCCGGATGGATTCTCTAAAATTCGTAGAGCCAGTGATGATAAGATTGTAAAAAATATGGTATCAGAGGGGGTGCCCCTTGGTGGCCTTTGGTATAGTGATTACCTGGATGCAAGGTGATCCAATGCATTTTGAAATACTCATTGAAGACCAGTCCGGTAAAAAAGCTCTTGATATACTTGTTCCAAAAATTATTAAAGAAAATGGACATACTTTTCGCGTAATTCCATATAAAGGCATTGGACGTATCCCGAAAGGACTTAAAAGCACGTCTGATGTAAAGAAAAGAATACTTCTTGATCAACTACCACGTTTGCTTAGCGGATATGGTGTTGCTTTTTCAAATTATGGTAAAGATTATCCTGCTGCAGTTGTAGTGGTTTGTGATCTGGATGATAAGTGTTTGAAAGAATTCCGACAGGAACTTAATAATGTTTTAAATAATTGCAGCCAAAAACCCGAAACAAGATTCTGTATCGCTGTGGAGGAAGGGGAATCATGGTTTCTTGGTGATCTGGATGCAATAAAGAAAGCATATCCAAAAGGTAAAAATTCTGTTCTTAATAATTATCAGAACGATTCTATTTGCGGTACATGGGAACTCCTTGCTGATGCTGTTTTTCCTGGAGGAGCTCAAACTCTTTATGGAAAGGGCTGGCATGCTGTAGGGAAAGAAAAATCCGTCTGGGCAGAGAAAATCTCACCATCTATGGATATAGAAAATAACAAATCGCCAAGCTTTTGTTATTTTCGTGACAAATTGCGTGAACTTGTCAAAGTAAATTCTTAATAGAATAAATTCAATTCTTCAATATACGTTCAGTCGTCTTTCTTTAAAAACAATATCCAATTAAAATTTCTTTTTTTCCAGTACCCGCTGTATTATAATGATCTCAGGAGTTATGTATGAAAGAAATTATCGGTGTTACCAATAAACTTCTTGTTGTTGATCTATCGGAGAAGAAGTGGACGGTAGAAAAAATAAACCCGGAAGACAGAAGAATGTATCTGGGAGGCAAGGGTCTCGGCTTAAAAATCTATTATAACAAGTTCAAAGGTAAATTGAAGGATATTGATCCCCTTGGAGAAGAAAACCCGCTTATCTTTATGGCGGGAGTTCTTACCGGAACGGGAGCTGTATGCTCTGCCAGGTTTGCAGGAGTAACAAAATCGCCCCTCACCGGCATTATGGTCACTTCTTCCTGCGGCGGACCTTTTGGAGGCGCTTTAAAAACAGCCGGATACGACGGACTGCTTATAAAAGGAAAATCAGGATCTCCCGTATCACTTGAAATTACCGAAGATGGAGTAACCTTTACTGACGCGAAGGATATCTGGGGGAAAACCACTGACATTATGCAGAAAATGTTAAACCTCTCTGTCAGGGACGGTGATCTTGTTATTGGACCAGCGGGGGAGAACGGTGTCCTGTATGCCAACATTATGTCCGGTCACAGGTTTTTAGGCCGTGGCGGGATGGGTGCTGTTATGGGTGCAAAAAACCTTAAAGCTGTAGCAGTACGGGGCAGGGTCTACGGGGTAAGACCTGTAAAGGAGAAGATGTTTAAAAAGGTCCGGGGTAAAGCATCCGCATACATAGCAAAGAATGATTTTTCGCGGAAGTATAAACGTTTCGGTACCGCTTCCAATGTCCTCCCCGGAATAGATGCGGGGTATGTACCGGTAACAAACTTTAAGTACCGGACCGATGAGCGGTTTAAGGTCTTATCCGGGGAAGCTATGGCAGAAAAATACAGGACAAAAACCAGCTCCTGCATTCCCTGTTCCATTCAGTGCGGACATAAGGGAACGTTCCCCGACGGGGAAGTAAAGCAAATTCCCGAGTATGAAACAGTTGGCCTTTGGGGGCCGAATATAGATAACTACGATCCCGATAAAATAGGGCGGTGGAACCTGCTTATGAACAAACTTGGGATGGATACCATGTCAGCCGGGGGTACGGTAAGCTGGGCAATGGAAGCGGGAGAAAAAGGGCTTCGAAAAACGGCGTTACAATTTGGGAAAACTGATAATATCTCAAAAGCAATAACGGACATTGCCTATAAGAGAGGAGAGGGAGCAGAACTCGCACTGGGTTCAAGAAATCTGAGCAGCATCTATGGCGGGTCAGATTTTGCCATTCATGTAAAAGGGCTGGAGATGGCTGCCTATGACCCGCGTGGAGCATGGGGGCAGGGGCTGAGCTATGCCGTTGCCAACAGAGGAGCCTGCCATTTGAGTGCCTATCCTTTAGCTCTTGAAGTGCTTTTCGGATTTCTAAAACCCTATACAACCAGGGCAAAAGCATTCTGGGTGGACTTTTTTGAGAATTTATATGCGGCTCTAAACTCTCTCCAGACCTGCCAGTTTACCTCATTTGCCTATATCCTGGAACCTTTTCCGGTACGTCTCTTTCCCCCTTTTGTTCTGAAAACAGCCATGCAGTATTTTCCTTCTATAGCGGCATTTTTTTTAAACTTCGGCGTATTAAACGAAACGTACGAATCCATAACGGGAATTGCTCTTTCGCAGAAAGAGTTTATTAAAGCAGGCAGACGGATACATATTCTCGAACGGTATATGAATACCCGGATGGGTATAACAAAGAAGGATGATACCCTGCCCGGCCGGTTTTTAAACGAAGGAGATACAAAACACCCGGTTAGGAAGACAGTAAATTTAGAGCCGATGCTGAAGGAGTATTATAGAATAAAAGGGTATGACCCGGAGGGTAAACCAGGGGATAAAATATTGAGCAAGCTTGGAATACAGAATTAATCTCAGCAGTAATGAAAAAATCTTAATTTTTGTAAAAACACATTCCCGTATCTCCGGAATTTCTATTTTGCAGGTGATTATTTTATAAGATAAAATTACTAATCCTCTGTTTGGATTTCTACCAGCCAGTTTCTGTTTCACTTGTTTTACACACTTATATGTGTTATATTTTACACATATAGAAGGAGGATACAATGGCTACAAATCTTGCAATAGATGATGAAATACTGGTAATGGCTCAGAGTATAGCCGGTATAAAAACAAAGAAAGATACAGTGAATCTTGCCCTCAGGGAATTTGTTCAAAGAAGAAAGCAGGAGGAAATACTTAGTTTGTTTGGGACCATTGAATATGAAGAAGATTATGATTATAAAGATATGAGAAATAGAAAATGAGAGTTCTGATAGATACATCAGTATGGTCTTTGGCCTTGAGAAAAAAGACTTTAACCCCGAATGAAAAAAAAATAGTAATAGAATTAAAGGAATTAATCTATGAATTACGGGCAGTAATAATTGGTCCCATAAGGCAGGAATTATTGTCAGGGCTGTCTGACGAAACAAAGTTCAATGATTTAAAACAAAAATTAGAAGCATTTGATGATCTGCCTCTGAGC
>CAYSXD010000020.1:0-5357 GCA_964434925.1 uncultured Spirochaetaceae bacterium | reverse complement strand
AAAGTTCAATGATTTAAAACAAAAATTAGAAGCATTTGATGATCTGCCTCTGAGCAAGGAAGATTATGAGTATGCATCAGAACTATCCAATAACTGTAGAAGAAAAGGGATACAGGGCTCTCATATTGATTTTTTAATATGTGCAGCAGCAATTAATAATAAAATAAGTATTCTTACTACGGATAAGGATTTTGTGAATTATAAGAAAGTTATAAATATTCGATTACATAGTATCCGGAATGAAATAAGTTAGCCCGGTGTACAGATAAAATTTTGGATTGTTCTCTGCATTTACCCGGTAATAAATTAAGCATTTTATCAACACTATCATTGTATGGAGTCTATGACTTTCATGAAAACTCACAACTGCCGTTTATGTGCCGAAATACAGATCTCCAAAATCTCCCAGGCCCGGAATAATATATGCTTTTTCATTCAGTTCCGGATCAATGTATCCGGTAATAATTGTCGCCCCGGGAGCACATTTCTGAAAATTCTCAATTCCCTTCGGAACGGAAATTAAATTAACAAAAATTATTTTATCTTCCGTCACTCCATGATCTTTCAGAACCTCAATAGCCTGGCATACCGAACCGCCTGTTGCGAGCATTGGATCCAGTAAAAGAACATGTCTGTTCGCAATATCATCGGGGAGCTTTTCATAGAATAATGAAGGGAGAGCAGTTTTCTCATCGCGTTGAATAAGAATTTTACCAATCCGTATCGCCCGGCATACTTCTCTGACAGCTTTTTCCATCGATTCCCCTGCCCGTACAATCGGTACGGCACAGAGTTTTCCAACAAACTCACTGCCGGCAAAATCCGCTCCTGTGGGGGTAGTTATAATCTTCTCACTGGTTGGGAGCTGATTTAGTGCTTCTTCGACAAGCAGCCGAATTATTCTGTTGGAATAGAAGATAAATTCATTTCTTTTGGTGTCTTTATTCCTGATAATAGTAAAAAGTGCCTTCAATTGCGGGGTATACGGCAGGACAATAACTTCTTTCATACAGTAACCTCTTTAAATCAGATTTTGATAACCATTTAAACTTTAGAGGCTATCGGTAAATAATAGACTGTTCCTTATAAAGTATCAAGCCATCTGCGTGTTACTGTCTTTTTCAGAACATTATCCAAGTGCTTTAATCTCATGCGGCATCAGCCTTTTATCCGGTCTGAAGTAGGTTTTTGGAGAATAGTTATACAGATCTGAAACTTTCGCCATATAAATACAGGCAAACCTTTCCACCTGCTCGGCAAATCTGCTTTCTTCCGCTCCTGCACGAAGAATCTCTCCCCAGTAAGGGTTAAAATATTTCTTCAGTTCAGTTAATTGAACAGATATCTGAGTGTTTAATTCATCAATTTCTTCAAAGAGTTTCATTATTGTTTCCCGTTTTATTTTTCTCTCGTGACGGGTAATATCATAGTGATTTATTGTAGCTTCAAGTTTAGATTTACTGTTCATTAATGTTGTTATTTTATGCTGGACTTCCTTTGACGCTCTGATATTTTTCATCTCTTCTTCAAGATCCCCCAATACCAGTGCTGTCCGCCAGTTGCATGATTTTTTTATTGAAACAACATCTCCAAAAATATGGTCACCAAGATAGAGAATCTCGCTTCCCTGAACCTTAAGGTCCTGCTGAAGTTTCTTAAACCAGCCTCCCTGAAAAAATCCTTTTGAAACAGAGCCAAAGTGGTTTTTCATAAGTCCCGTTTTTTCATCAACAAGAAGGAACTTCTGCTGATACTGAAAAAATCCGGGCTTGTTCGCAAGCGTGATTACTATGTCAAAAACATCCTGCCACTTTTTATGTTTTTTTAAATAGGGATTAACGGCAACATTAAGCAGGTCATTCGTATACGTGTAATCGGAATTTGTTATGATCATAAGTTTTTTACCATAGTCCAGATACCGCTCTAAAAGAAGCGCGACATCCGGGTCAATAGTAATGTATCTGGTAAAGTTTTTACGAATAACTGATTTTAATGAATCGTTCTGATGTACCGTATCAAGGGCGGCCTTAATATCATCGGCAATCTGATAGTAATAGGGAAGTTGAAGGCCGTCATCTTTCAGCTGAATAAGCTGGGCATAGAGTATTCCAAAAGAGATGGAAAATGATGTGTCCAGACTAATGAAATCTGACGTTTTTATATCAATTGCCATTTCCTGGTATATCAGGTTCTGCTTTTTATAATCAATTTCAGTAAGCCCGTGGTAAGATGTTTTTACCTTACCGTAACGGCTCAGCTGAATAAGATTCCCTTTCTTTTTATCTATAACAAGCCCGACAATTGACCGGAGAAAGTCGAATCCCAGTTTCTTTATTTCCTCAGGATATTTCAAATTATTGATAAGTATTCCAATAACAAGCCGGTGAGTAGTTTTTTCGAGTTCTCTTGTATTATATCCGACAAGAGTGTAGTCCATATCAAACCCAATAACTTTTACCCTTTTTAAATTAAGCATTCTGTTTACAAAAACTGACATTAACTCCTCCCTTACCGGAATAATACTCTACCTTCTCACAAAAGTCTATTTATGATAAATTCATTTCCGGAGGAATATATGTCAGAAACAAAATTAAAACCGGCCCTTGTGATTATGGCGGCAGGTATGGGCAGTCGTTATGGGGGTATTAAGCAGATTGATCCTGTTGGTGAGTATGGAGAGGTTATTCTTCATTATTCAGTATATGACGCGGTGAAAGCCGGTTTCGGGAAAATTGTGTTTATTATCCGGCCTGATATAGAGAAGGATTTTAAAGAAGCCGTCCTGGATAAGCTTCCCTCCTCGCTTGATGCAGAGTATGTGTTTCAGGAACTTGATACCGAACTGCCTTTTCCGGTAAAAACAAACCGCACGAAACCCTGGGGGACGGCACATGCCACCCTCTGTACAGCGAGTGTTGTCAATGGGCCATTTGTTGTGATAAACGCGGATGATTACTATGGTTCAGAGGTGTTCCGGGATATTATCCCCTTTGTGAGAAATATGGATCCGGGATTGGCAGATTTTGCCATGGCAGGGTATACCTTGCAAACGACCCTTTCACAAAATGGCTATGTCTCCCGGGGAATTTGTAAAACTGACCCTGATAATAAACTTACTTCAATTGTTGAGTGGGAGAGAATTGAGATCGATGGTGACGCTATACTTGCCCGTCATAATGAGAAAGATAACCCTGTTTATATGAAAGGAACAGAACCCACTTCCATGAATCTATTCTGCCTGAACCCTGTTTTCTTTGAGCAGACAAGGAAAGCCCTGGGGAAATTTCTTTTAAATTCGGAAAATCTTGAGAAAAATGAGATATATCTGCCTGTTCTTCTGGGCGATTTGATTAAAAACGGGGAAGCCTCCGTACAGGTAATCCCCACAAATTCAAACTGGTTTGGAATGACGTATAAAGAGGATCGTCCTCTTGTAAAAAATGCATTTAACCAACTTATTGTTGATGGAGTGTATCCTTCTCCTCTGTGGAAGTAGAAAGAAAGTGTTCCTCCCGGTGGATTAATAATCGTTGCCGGGATACCTTTACCATCATGACAGGCGTATGGGATATGAAAGTAATTATAAGACAGTTGTCGAATATTCTTTTTAGTATCATGATTTCAAGTAGTATCCTTTTTTTTATCAGTTGTTCTTCTCATCAGGAGATGTATCTTGGTAATGATGGTTCGGGAACAACGAAGCTAGACATCAATCTGCATCCGGTACTTATGAAATATTTCCGGGATATTGCCGGTGGATTCAGCACGGGGCAACGGGCTTCAGAGGTGAGACTTTTTGATGTAAAAAAGATAAAAGAAAAGATCAGCTCATTGCCTCATGTTGTTTTACAATCAATAAAGAGCCCTTCTGCCGCGGAATTAAAGGTAACGCTCTCCTTTGACCGGATTGATCGTCTTTTTCCGGAATCCGGGAAGAGTGCCGTACCCGCAATTTTTCAATTTTCAAAGAAGGGTGGAATAAATACACTCATTTTTACGTTAACTGAGGATAATTTCTCATTTCTAACCGGTTTTTTTGGGTTGGGAGGGAATGAAATTATGGATACTTTCGGCCCTCAAAAGGATCAGTCTTTTAGTAAAGCTGAATATATGGAGATGATTGAGTTTCTTTTTGGAGAATATGGATCAAAGAAGGAGATAGATACTATTCTTTCCGCTTCAACGGTTACCCTGACGGTAAATGTTTCCGGTAATGTTATTTCTCTGGCCGGCAGTTCCACGGTCACCACATCATTTAAGGGTTCACTGGGGAAGATTTCCATTCCTCTGGTTGAGATCTTAACGCTTCCAAAACCCCTGGTTATAAAAATGAGCTGGAAATGAAATACGGTCTTTTATAAAAGAAAGGGTTACACTGTTATCTCTACTGTATCCGGTTTATAACACTTATCACAGCGGCAGTATTCCCTGTCGATAAAGACCTTATACTTCCTGACAAACCTGTCGGGATGGTAACTCATTTTTGCCTGGCGAAGTCCGGGATCTCCAAGATCCTGCTCCCTGTTAAGGTGGGTAAAATGAGTTCCTATCATGGTTGCAAATGACTTATTGATAAACTGATAGATTCCTTTGTGCATGGTCCCCGCTTTTTCAAAATGTACGGCAAAGCATCTGCCTCTGTTAATTCTTTCCCCCATTGAGTAGGCGGCGGGAATGTCGTCTACGTAGGTTATACATCCGCAGAGTTTCAGATCTTCCATCAGATCAATAGCTTCTTTTGCCTCATTATAATCGCCCGTATCAGGAACGTTTGCCAGACGCTGTTGTTTCCATGCTTCAAGAACTGCAAAAGCATCATTCTTATTCTCTTTTGTAATATAGCGTTCCTCGTAACGGTAATTGTTAATAAAAGCATTTACAAGATTTCTTTTTTTATGCAGTTTCCTTCCTGCGAGAGACGCAAGTTGCTCTCTCTTATACAGATAGTCAAAGTTGTCCCTGTCCTCAAGGATGTGGAGTCCCTTCTGTTCAAGAAAGATCCTCCTTTGTTCAATTTCTTCTTCTGAAACAGCTTTGAAATAGTGATAGTTCTTTAGAAGAGCATCAAGGGTTCCCTCGTCAGGAAAGCCGAATGGAAACATGCAGAATGGTGACCCGTATTCTTCACCGAGAATCACTACTGTATTGTCGAGGGATAACGAAACTGTGTAGGAATACTTTTTTCTAAAAAGATACAACCCTGCGAAAGTGAATTCGGATATTCCGGTAGAGAGATGATAAAATTCTTTGTATAACTGTGGCTGTAATTCCAGCGAAAGAGGTGTTGTTTCCGGATAGCGTGCAATAGTCATTGAGTAAATATAGTATAAAAAGACTCATGAATCAATAAAAAAGGG